>DCVM01000143.1 GCA_002327985.1 Syntrophaceae bacterium UBA2188
AGGAATCGGCGATTCGGACTCCGGAGGGTAGTGTTTGTGTTGCTCCTTCATTAACCCAGTTTCCAGCTGTATTTCGATATTGCAGAATGTAAGTTCCGGCACCTGGATCAAAGACGACCTGGTATTCCGTATTATTTGATACCGCTTTCATCTGGGCGACCCTCATGGTTGATGTGATATCTCTTGTTGCACTCCTCAACCGGTAATTAGGCAACCAGGAGCCAATATTCGGAACCAAAAGAACAGCCCCGATCGCAATGATGACAAAAACCACCACCAATTCAATGAGTGTGACCCCTTTCTTGTTCATCCGTTTGATAGACATAACCTCTCCTATTTCAATAATTCTATTGGATTAAATACTTTTGTCAATATTATTTTATGATGATCTCGTAAAAAGTCTGAAAAAGAAGTTTTTGTCATTCCTACGCAAGCAGGAATCCAGTATTTTCATATAGTTAGAATTCTCTGGATTCCCGTTTTCACGGGAATGACGACTTTTTACGATTACGTCTTTTATGAGATTTCTGGAAAAAGCGAGAAATCTCTGTAATCAAGAGCGCATAATAGATGGTTTTATGGAAATTGACACTGTTTTACATGAATATATAAAAAAGGTCAGATCAGTTGCTCTTTTTGAGCAATAGGTTTGAAAATAAAGGTTCCGTCTCTCGGCAACATTAACGATGCTCGTATCGATTTAAGAAGCACGAAGTTCGTTAAAAAACAAGATCGAGCATCCAGCTTCGATAAACGATTGCCGATATTAGCTTCGACAACGTTAAACGCTATTAAACAAGCGGTAACCCTAACCCATAGCGGAGTAAACAATGTGGAATAAAAAGGGGGTGTATTATAAGGGGAACCCTCATTTAAAATCTATGGTCAATGTATATCGTTGTATGCTTTTTGCGCCAGAATCATCGGAGACTTCAATCTCAACGGAATGGTTTCCCTTATCTTCCTTCCGGATCTCCCATTTGATTAATCCTGTTTTTTTATCCATCTCCATTCCCTTGGGTCCTACCTTCAATGTGAAGGTAAAGGGATCATTATCCGGATCATTAGCTCTGACTTGATAGTTATAAGTTGACTTTTCAACAGAAGTAGGTGGGGATGAGACAATGATGGGTGGGCTATTTGAAATGATGATAGGTTCTGATTTCTTGGGTGCTCCTAAAACCTCCCTGTCATCAGGGGTGATGATGACTACCAACGAATCCCCTTTTTTAAATTGTCCCCTTTCTAAAAACTCCTCTTCTTCGTCATTTAACACAACCCCGTTTTTTACCCACTGATAAGTATGATAGATATAATCTCCATCAAGATCAAAACTCTTTACAGTAGCCTTTAGGCGGTCTGTTACATAAGCGACTTTGGGTTCGATGACAATCTCTTTTACCGCAGGGGGAGAATTGAGAATTTTTACCGGTGAGGACAGAAACGGTTTCCCGTTCACCTTTCCATCGGAGGGTGTTACTCTCGCATGAATCAGATCTCCTTTTTTAAAACTTCCTTTTTTTAAACTATTATTATTCTCTCCGACAATCTCTTTTTCGTTTCTGATCCATTCAAATTGGTAAGTCACCGAATCTCCTTCCGGATCCTTACTCTGGATGAACAAATTCAATTCGCTCTCTTGGGTTGGCTTTTCAGGTAAAATATTGACCGTGGTTATCAAAGGAGGTGAATTAGCTTTGGATTTAGATACCCCTCCCTTTTCATTTCCACAGGAGAGGATTCCGGCAAGAGAAATGAGGACCAGAAGGAATATTACGCTTCTAATCTTTGAACATGATTTTTGGAACCTCATAGCGCTTGAATTCTATCTTCATTAAAAAATAAAGTCAAAGAAAAATAATTAATTGCCCATGGTTTTTCAACCACTCACAAACAATGAAAATGATCTTTAAGGCCTTTTAGGTAAGGGTAAGAGGTTAGGGGCCAGTTTGGCAAAAGGGCAATGGGTTAGGGCTAATGATTTAAAACCATTGCCTTTACCCAAAGACGAAACCGGCATCCTTCCCCTAACCTTAAACCAAAGGCTTTTATAAAAATATGCCAGAATACCCCTCAGCTCTGCTGGGGGGATGAATGGCCTCCCTCTCCCCTGGGGGGAGAGGGTTAGGGTGAGGGGGAAATGATCTTATCATCACCCCCACCTTAATCCTCCCCCATCAAGGGGGAGGAAAGTTTTTTAGAGAATTTGATGCCCCGCAGCTTGCTNNGCGGGGTAGTTCACTTTCTAAATAAATGTATTGGGTTAAGAGGGCCATGCCTTTAATTGTTATTCCGGGCTTGACCCGGAATCCAAGCCAAATTCATTTTCAGCCCCTTTTTGCCCTCCAGGTCAGAGGCCCTATAGGCCTCCGGCTAAAGGAGGGTAACAGGGATTAAGTTTAAAAAACGACGCGCCAATTGATGGGAATAATCGTCCTGGTTGTTGGAAGAGGAGGACGATAAACGCCACCACCAACACCTCCGTAGGCAACGGATGTCCCTCCAATGAATGTCACGATCACTCCAGAGGGGATGGAGACCCCTATTGAGGTTGAGCGATCGGATCGAGTCAATTCACTTAGCGTCCCTACCCCATCTAAATTAAATACAGCATTCCCCGTTGTGTATTTGAGTGCATAAACTCTCCCACTTCCTGGATTAACATAACAAATATCGGCCGGATTGAGGTCAGGCACGAATGTCGTAAAGTAGACCACCCCGTAAAAGATTACGGAATTGGCAAGGCACTTTTCACCAGGGTTTTGGTTCAATTTGATGAACCAACCATTCTGGGTGCTTAGGGTATTCAAAATGTTGCTTTTCTCTTCCTGGGACACACTCGGATCCTGCAACTTATCTAAGGTCACATCGACCAAATCACTTTCTGTTAACGTGGTGGAGGGATTCTTATCTTTGATGGCATAAAGCCTGTTTTCTTTGGTTGTATCATTAGGGTGTTCTCTGTCTCCTGTTCCAAAAAAGAGCATCTCATAATTTCCCTTTTCAAGCGTAACGTCAGGAGGATAGAATATTTTTCTTTTAAGACTTTCACCAGGGTTCGAATCGAATAGGATTTTGGCTGTCCATTTTGATGTCTCTGAATCCCCTATATCGAACCGCCACATTTGACCGCCTACATCACCGACATAAAGCCGATCGATTTTCCCGTCCCCATCGGTATCCACCCGTGCAATGTCACTTGGGATACAATATTTCATCTTAGTATTTTTGGCATATGAGTAGCTCCAAATGAGATTCCCAGTAAAAATATCAATGATGTAGACGGCCCTTCCCTTGGAGTCACTACCTGGTGTTGCTAAATCTTGATTTGGGTCATATCCACCCCCAATGAAGGCCACCCATTTTGTTTCCGCTCCAATTTGAACCTTGCCGAGAAGAGGGGCGCTCCAAGTTTCCCCCAACTCTCCGAATCCTGATCTCGATGGGCTGATTTCCCATAGCCATTGAGGAGAATTGTAATTTGTAACATCGAGAGCAACATAATGATTTCCACCTCTCCGCATTCCAATGATCAAAATGGCTTTGGCCAAATTCCCTGAGCTATCCCTCTCAATGTATGCCTTAGGTGCCCCGTCCACAAAAAATTGGAGTGCCTCTCCATTCAAGTTTTTCAAATTAGGCAATAGCTTGGGTGGAATGAAAGCCCACAACTCCTCACCTGTCCCATCATCCCAATTCTTCAGGTCAATGGGTATACCGTTATCAAAGGCATGAAGCATTCCATCATTGGCTCCGGCATAGATTACAGATCGGTCTGAATAATGAATGACCACAGGCCTTGAATGGATAAAGGCGCCCAAGATCCAATCCCTTTTCTCATTCAAAATCAAGTTTCTGTTTTCATCATAGGAATCCAATCCGTGAATAAAATTGATGATCTTTTCCCTTCCAGTAATATCGTCCCAAGCTAAGCCCAATTTTAATGGTGTAATTGAGGTATTACTTTCATTAAAGGCATTGGATGAATCAGTGAGGTCCAAATTCGTCCCCAAATAGGTATAGATTTTTCTTGCTGTGCTCCTATTTAAAAGAACTTCACCTACCCCTCCGGCTTCAACCTCTCCCCCATCGGTCGCTTCAGACCAGTAGGATATGGCTTCCTCTTTAATTGAGTTCGTGGTATTATCTATTGCTAAATTGCCGTTTTTATCCAATATATCTCCGATGCGATATGATCCCTCATTTTTATCGGCAATCCCATACTTCTTGATATTCCCTTTCCAGAGACTTGTCCAAGTGGGTTTGAACATCGCTAACAACATGCGGTTGCCAGATTTAAATGTCTCCATCTGGCTGATCGGGACCACTGGAGCCACATAAGAAGTGGACTCTTGTAGGACATCAGTAATAAAATTTTGAAAAGCTATTTGGAAACTTTGAGAACTGTATACATAGGAATACTTTCCACCCCCTACCCTCGCTGTATTTTTAAGTAGGTCGTCGTCAACGCTGAAGCCGATCGTATAGGTTTTGATATTTTGTGGAGTATGATAGGTCCCATTAGTTAAATCAAGATCAAAAAGGTATTTGGCCACATCATCCAATTGGCCTGGTATGCCATCTCCCGTCAAATCTCCAATTGAAGACAATCCGGGACGGTTATCTTTGGTTGGTTTCCCATCTGAAATGATGAGGATGTAAAGTTTCTGGCAAGTATATTGGACAGGGCTTGTATATCCATCTTTACCCGATTGGAAATAAATTCCAGCATCGTATAAACTTTCGGCCAACGGACTCCAGCTATCAGCTTTGAGCGAAGCAAGCATATTAAAAAATTCGACTTTTCCGTTTTTTGCTTCATCTACAAAACCCATCATTCGCCCGCCATCCGCATCCAGGGCATCGTCTCTAACATCACCAAAAACATATTCTAATTTGTTAATTTTATCATAACTTACTGTGTTACCAGCAGAATCTCGATTAAAAACCATCAATCCAAAACGAACTCCATCCACGGTGTTCACATAACTGTGAATTATTCCAGTGGACAATCCGAATCGATCTCGGCTTCCTCCTGGCCCGCTAATCTGAAGGTAATTTCTATAATTTCCGGTCTGATAATCACGCTTTGCACCTGTGCAATTATTGTTTTCAGCATGGCCGTAGGTCTCAAGCAATGTCTTTAGTTCGGAACAATTATTCAGTGCCGGATCTGTTCGATAATCATTGATCCAAATATCCCATTTATTAGCTTTCGTTTTATAATAAACAGCGTACTGCGGATAGACCACAGTTGGCGCGGTCAACAAAGCACCGTAATCAATATTTGGATCATAATCCGCATCCGAACCTGAAACCACCTCACTCATACTTGCTGAACTATCCAGGAGGACAAAAACATTTGGAGGGACATCCACCCCTGACAAAACATAAAGGTCTGTATCTAATCCGTAACAAACAGAGGAGTTGGTAGCGATGAGCAGTAAAGGTAAAAGTATGACAAAAATCTTTGTTCTTCTTAACATCTTTTAGTTACCTCCCTGCAAGGTGGGGACAAGCCTCACCACTTTTTCTTGAACGACACAGGTGGATTTGATTAGGCTCAGCTCAATTTGATCCTGACCTGTCGATTCAATCAGGTAATGTCTGAATTCATAATTTCCTGTTGCGCTGAAGCCCAAACCCCTGGGCGCTCCGCTCTGTGTCGTGTCAAAAGTGATTTCCACCTTAGCATTTGTTGGATTCGGATTGGGATTACTTTTATCTGTAAAAGGATCGTATTTTGTATTTGAATTAAAATTTTCAATGTTTGCTGTGACGACATGGATCCCGCTGTCCGCCGCATAAAACGCATCCGTGGATCCCCTTTTATTACCTGAAAGCCTAACCTCAAAGACCGATGTAAACATCGAAGCAAGGGCAATGAGCGTCATGACAATGATCATGATCAAAGCAATGACTAATGCTGCTCCGGATTGACTTTTGAAAATTTCTCGTGTCTTGGATCCCATGTTTTTTTCTCCTTAGTAGTTAATAAACCGATGCAAAAGATTTAAAAGCATTGATTTCTAAGTGTCACTGCTGTGGTCAATGTTCTCGGGGAAACCCATTCCTTGACATCCGGATTGGTTTGATCCGGCTTGGCGGTTAAAACAGCACGGACAGCGACGACCTTTAAATTCCCTCCAGTGACGGCCGCAGCCGTGCGCCAATCACCATCCATCGCCCCATCTGCAGGATCACTGGTATCCACGCCAAAGGTAAAATTAAGGGCTTCTACGTTTTCAAGGATATTTTCTGTGGTGGAACTGGACGGGCCCACATCTGGGAAAATGGTCAATTGCCGGGTTAAATTTCCATTTAATAACGAATAGGTTATCTCATGCCGATGGGTATCGTCATATTCGTAATTGACTGTTACAGAATGATCGCCTGGTATGATGGGGTTGGCGATGCTAATGTTTGAAGTCAGACTGTCGCTGTCGAACCCTGCCATTCTGAGATCTCTCAATATAATTTCCATAGCGCTTCGGACGCCCTGTTGGACTTCGACCACTTGATCCTGGACCGTATAGGCTTTACTTTGTGCAATAAAAAGACGATAGACGCCGGCAACGACAAGCCCACTCAGGACTAAAACGATCAACAGTTCGATAAGGGTGACCCCTCTTTCATTAAAAAAGTGATTTAGATTTTTCATGTCTCACCTCTATTGAGAAAGGATTGAAAAAAGTCGAATAGAATGATTGGTCTGATCGGTCCAATTAACCGTGACACTAATCTCTCTTAATTCCCCATTGCTGGGGTTTGGTCTAACCTCCCAATTTCGGGTAAACTGAATTCCAGTGGCCCCTTTTGGATGGTCAATCCCGCTTGTATTTGGGAGGATTTTTTCCCATCCAATCGCCCTGAATTCTTCAAGTTTGTCTTGGGCAAATGTGGCAGCCTCTGTCATACGGCCCCCAAAGGAATTATTTCTTGTGTTTTGTGCTGTCAAACCGGCTAAACCCAATAGGGCTATCGATAAAATCACTAAAGCGATTAGGATCTCGATAAGTGAAAAACCTTTTGATTTCAAGTAGTAATTCATTTTAAACTCCTGTTGAAAAGGTATTTGTTTTATGAAATAGCAAAACCTGTACCAACAATTTTTTTAAATTTTAGTTTTTGGAAATGAGGTTTTAATAGGGCTAAAATGTTTAGGAATGTTAATCGGTTAGCAGTTGAGAATTACCCTCCTATCCCAAAAAACATATCTGGTAACATTGCAGCTTATTATGAAATAATTTAATGAATTTAGACAAAATGACAAGATTCGGATGACCCATTGGAATGAAGGAATATAGGAAGACTGGAAGATTGGATGATTAAATTACTTATAATGGTTTCGTCTAAAGGCAACGGTAAGGATGCCCCTGCCTACCGGCAGGCAGGCGTATCGTTAGTGAACTACCCCGCAGCAAGCTGCGGGGCATCAAATTCTCTAAAAAACTTTCCTCCCCCTTGATGGGGGAGGATTAAGGTGGGGGTGATGGTAAGATCATTTCCCCCTCACCCTAACCCTCTCCCCCCAGGGGAGAGGGAGGCCATTCATCCCCCCAGCAGAGCTGAGGGG
>DCVM01000178.1:0-9446 GCA_002327985.1 Syntrophaceae bacterium UBA2188
TCCATGTCAAGGAGGAGGTTCTAAAGGAAAAAGGCCGAATCGATATCTCGAGGGTCCTCCCGTTGGTCTTCTGCCCAGGTGCCAACGAGTATTGGAATCTTGGGAAATGCATCGGCCATTATGGTTTTACAAAAGGGAAACCATGATCATAGACTGCCATACCCATATCTTCCCAGAAGAAGTGAGAAAAAATCGAGAGGTCTTCTGTAAGAGGGACGAAGGATTCTCCTCCATCTATAAAAATTCAAAAGCGAAGTTGGTCGGGGTTGAAGATTTAATTGCCTCTATGGACGAATGGGGGATCGATCGCTCTGTCATCTGTGGGTTTCCCTGGAACCAACCCGACCACTGTTCCCTTCATAACCATTATCTCTTGGAATCCGCCTCACGCTTTCCAAATCGATTGATTGTATTTGTCATCCTCCTCTTTTCCAATCCAGAATGGTCAGGGGAAGAATTGGATCGAGCGATGAAGGACGGAGCAAGTGGGGTGGGGGAGATCGCCTTCTACCATAAGGAAATGACTTCTCAGGATATCCATTCTATGGAGCCGATCCTCTCCAAAATGGAAAAGCAGAGGATTCCTCTTCTCCTTCATACCAATGAGACGATCGGCCATTCTTACCCCGGGAAAGGGAGAACGCCCCTTGAACGCTTCTATGAACTCATTCTCTCTTTTCCAAACCTGTCCATTATTTTGGGACACTGGGGAGGAGGTCTTCCTTTCTACGAATTGATGCCAGAGGTGAGAAAGGGAATGACCCATGTCTATTACGATACGGCGGCCTCGCCTTTTCTCTATTCGAAGAAGATTTATCCGATCGCCAGAGAGATCGTGGGAGTAGAGAAGATTTTTTTTGGGACAGACTTTCCACTCATTTCACCTCAAAGATATTTTAAAGAAATGGAAGATTCCGGTCTCCCAAGAGAGGATCGGGAGAAGATCCTCGGTCTCAACTTCTCAAGAATGATTGAAAAAAGGGGGCAGGTGACTTTTTGATATAACAGAATTCAGCCCTGTTTCCCTTGACTGTGTCCCATCCCCTGCCTGTGGCCCTGACCTTTGCGAGAGACCCGATCATGCTTAATGGATTTACGAGCACCTTATCCCATTTCAAAGTTCATGATTTTGCACTCTGTCTCAAAAAGGTGGAAGTCCCGGTTGCCAAAATCGTTCCGTCCTTCTTTGCCACATGAGCCTTTGCCCTGATCAGTCTTCTATTGACTTCTGTAATCTCTCCATGGACGCTCAAAGGTTCAAGGATCGGAGCTGGCTTTTTGAACTTGATCTCTAATGAGGCGGTCACCGCTTGATATCCTAATTCATAAACTAACTTTGCCATGGCTTCGTCAAGCAGGGTACTGATCATTCCTCCGTGGACGATGCCATCCCAACCCTGGAAGGTCGGGCTCGCGCTAAAAGTGGTTTTGAGGGTTTGTTTCTCTTTGTTGACCTCAAAACTCAATTTCAACCCATTGGGGTTATTCTCTCCACAGACAAAACAGTTTCCATCGGTTTCGAAATTCATCTTATTCCTCGTTGACTTGATTTAATGGCTATCATATAGTTTTGAAAGAAGGATTGTCAACGGATGAGAGAGAATGACCGCTATCTCCAAGTAGCCATCGCGGCGGCTAAAGCAGCAGGCCGAATCCAGAAACTCCATTACGGTGGATCCCATCAGGTGGAGTATAAGGGTGAAATAAATCCGGTGACGGAAGTAGACACCCTCTGTGAAAGAGCCATTGTCCAGATGATTTCAGAGACCTTTCCAGACCATGACCTCCTGACAGAAGAAAGACCCTTTGAAGGGAAGGGGTCCCCATGGAAATGGATTATTGATCCCCTCGATGGAACAACCAATTACTTTCATGGGTTTCCTTGCTTCTCTGTCTCTATCGGGCTTGAGGTGGGAGGGGAGGTAAGGCTGGGTGTGGTTTATCACCCGTTGCTCAATGAGCTGTTTTATGCTGAAAAAGGGGAGGGGGCTTTTTTAAATGGGAATCCAATCCATGTTTCTCGTACCGACCATTTAGATCGAAGTTTTCTCAGTACAGGATTTCCCTACGATGTCCGAGAACATACCGATTTCTATCTTCGTTATTTCCGTCAGTTTATCATCAAGAGTTTTGCTGTTCGAAGGCCCGGTTCAGCAGCCATCGATCTTTCTTATTTGGCTGCAGGCCGTTTCGATGGATTTTGGGAATTTAAGCTTCACCCGTGGGATGTGGCAGCAGCGAGTTTAATGATTACTGAAGCCGGGGGGAAGGTGACTGATTTTCAAGGCCGTCCCTTCAATATTTATTCTAAGGAAATTCTGGCCTCCAACGGGTTGATCCACAAAGAGATGCTTCAGGCCATTCAGGAGATGGATGCCAGATAGGGAAATAGGGTGATAAGGAGATCGGGAGAAAAGAATATAAAAGAAACATTATAAAATAACGAACTCGATCAGAGCACAATGAAGAAACAGACAGATCTTTTTGAGAAGAAAGGGAAAGAATTATTTAAGAGAGAGGCTCCGCTTGCAGACCGGATGAGACCGCGGACATTGGATGAATTCCTCGGCCAGGATCACCTCCTGGGTCAGGGGAAAGTCCTCCGCCAGGCGATCGAATCCGATCTCCTTCCTTCTATGATTTTATGGGGGCCTCCTGGGTCTGGCAAGACCACCTTAGCCATGATCATCGCCTCCACCACAGGTGCTCAATTCCTTGCCTTCAGCGCTGTCCTCTCTGGGGTGAAAGAGATCAGAGAAGTCATTCAAGAGGCGATCGAAGAATGGAAATATCATAAAAGGCGGACAATCCTTTTTGTGGATGAGATTCATCGATTCAACAAGGCTCAGCAGGATGCTTTTCTTCCTCATGTCGAAAGAGGAACCATCATCCTCATCGGAGCCACCACAGAAAATCCATCTTTTGAAGTGATCTCGCCTTTGCTTTCACGAACTAAAGTCTTTACACTTCATCCCTTAACAGAGGAAGAGATTAAATTGATCTTGAAACGAGGGCTGATGGATAAAGAAAGGGGATTGGGTCAATACAAGGTAGAGATTGAGCCGGAGGTGTTGGATGGGATTTGCCGAATCGCCAACGGCGACGCAAGAATCGCACTGAACACATTGGAAATGATTGTCCTGACCATCCCTCCAGCCCAGCAGGAAACTCGTCATATCAAGAAGAAGGATTTGGAGGAGGTTCTTCAGAAAAAGGCTTTTTTCTATGATAAATCCGGAGAAGAACATTACAATATCATCTCCGCCTTACACAAAAGTCTGAGAGGGAGCGATCCGGATGCGGCTCTTTACTGGCTTGGGAGAATGTTAGAAGCAGGGGAAGATCCCCTCTATATTGCTCGAAGGATGATCCGTTTTGCTTCTGAGGATGTAGGCATTGCAGATCCACAGGCCTTGCAGGTAGCCGTGGCTGCCATGGAGGCCTTTCACTTCATCGGTCTGCCGGAAGGGAACTTGGCTCTTGCGCAGGCCGCTGTCTATCTGGCTACCGCTCCAAAGTCAAATGCGATCTACACAGCCTATCAGAGAGTCCAGAGGGATATCAAGGAAATCGAAAATATGCCCGTTCCCCTTCATATCCGAAATGCGCCTACCCAGTTGATGGAAGATCTGGGATATGGGAAAGATTATAAATATCCTCATGATTATCCGGGCCATTTCGTCGAGGAGGAATATCTACCAGAGAACCTGAGAGGAAGAACTTATTATCATCCGACAGAACAGGGATTTGAGAAGGAGATTAAAAAGAGGCTGGAAGTTTGGAGGAGAAAGAAAGGCGAAAAAGAGAAGTAGCGATGCCATTAACCGGCATCATTGAAACCTGATGTTCAAAACGTTTTTAAGTTTGATAACCATATCACTTTCCAAAGGCGGGAGCCGCATTGCCCTCCCGAAATTCATCCAAAAGACAAAACGGATTCTCATATAAAAAACCAAGCATCGGCATCTAACCCTTGCTCCCATTGTAGGTAAACAAGGCATCCGCTTTCTCTCCAATAATCTCGGTTGCATCGGCCTCTAACGTGTATTGCTTGATCCCATCCCTTTTCAAAACCCTTTCGTTGATCTTATCCCGAACTCTATCCAACCCTTCTAATCCCCATTGCCCTGCCTTCGGATCTCCCATCCTTCTTGGCCAATCCCCCACCGCATTTGGCTGTGGAATCTCATCTCGTCCCATCAACTTCATGATCAAAAGAGTGGGAAATGGATGGATATCTATGATCGGGTATCAGGCCCAGGGGTATTCGTTGGTTCCTGTATACTCAGTAGCAGTTTACTTTCGGTCCTTGAAATCGAGTTTTAGCCTGTCTCCTTTTAAATACAATATTTCACATCGAAATCAATAAAACGAGTGGAAAAAGGTTTTCTCTTTTAGTGGAAGTGATTTGGGAAAAAAGAGAAAATCAATTCTCTCATAATAAAATAAAAATTTAAATCAAACCATATTCATATCAAATAATGTAAAGTCATATAAAAGATGGCCATTGGCATTTGAATTGCAGATATATAGTTTATAAATAACAATTTAAAAGGGGGAATATATTATGAAGAAATCATTATTTTTAGCATTTATTGGAATGGTAACTTTTATAATTTTCAGCACTGTCTATGCAAATCCAATGACCTACCAAGATAAATGGGACAATGATTACTGGGTGGATACCTCGGGGTCAACACCTGTCTATTGGGCAGCCCTCAATTTTCCCGATTCAGCTGTTGGAACATATACCGGAGGAACATTTGAATATGATGATTACTACCTTAATTACCTCGACTACTTAAAAATAACTATGAATGAAAGGGGATGGAGATAATAGCACAAGTAAGATAGATGTTTTCCTCAGTAAAAACTCTGATTATTCGGGTTATGTCCAAATAGCCAGTATAGACGTGCCTAATACTTTCACACTTATATTTGACATCGAAAACAATAAACTTTTTTTAGATAATGTGGATAAAGGTCCTCTTATGAATGTAGATACTGCATATTTCAGCGGTATTGATATATTTTATGTAGGATACGCATGTCACTTTTGGCATCGAGAGACTTACGTTGATGTTGGAGTAAACCCTGTTCCCGAACCCGCCACCATGCTCCTTCTTGGTTCGGGTTTAATTGGACTTGCAGGATATGGGAGAAAGAAGTTCCTCAAGAAGTAAATCGATATTTAATTTTAGGAAGGAAAAGGCAGGGTCAAATGGCGCTGCCTTTTTTGTTGTGGTTGAAACTAACCAGGTACTAAATAGTTTACACATTTTGTAGAAAGATGTATATTCCACCAGTAATCCTTAAATGGTATATCAAAAGCATTTCGCCTATACCACCATCGGGGAGAGTATATCCCAAATTCGTCTACCCTCCCGTTTTGAAAGGATAGACGAACCACTTCGGATAAGTCCGTATTTGAAAAAGTTAGGCGAAATCGGCAAATATATAAATATCAATAAAGATGAGATATTAGTAATATGGAAAGACTGAAACTAAAT
This sequence comes from Syntrophaceae bacterium UBA2188, assembly GCA_002327985.1. Taxonomy (GTDB): domain Bacteria; phylum Desulfobacterota; class BSN033; order BSN033; family UBA1163; genus UBA1163. Next base: position 5,511 of record DCVM01000178.1, read on the forward strand.
TTGGAAAAACATATTAGCAATTGCTATTGCTTGCGCAATTATCGATATAATTATTCATGCATTATGGGCGCCTCTCTATAATTATAATTTCCCTTCAAGTTATTTTGTTAAAAAGGGATTGTTTGGCCCAGCCGCCGCTATCTTTCTAACAATAATTTATACCTCGCTTGCAGTCGTTTTCGTTTTTATTCAAGAGAAGTTACCTGGCAACAAATTATCAAAAGGATTTCGTTTTGGAATATCATTTGGAATTCTGTGGTTTATTGCGATGCCTGGAACAAGTCTTTTCTTTGGGTCTCCTCTTTTGCATGAATTACTCACCGGAGCTTTGGATGGCATACCTTTACTTATATTGGGATTACTGCTGGGCATGTTTGTCGCCACGGACAATAATCACATTGCCAACAAAAAACCCATGGGATATATATTGCCGATTATTGTTGTTACCTTGTTTTTTATCGTAGGACAGTACCTCGCTTTTATTTTTATTGGTAGGACTACCCCTCACTTCAGCATAACAGGAACCGATACTTTTATCTGGACTCTGGCTCTAGGCTTATGGATGGGAGCAATGTATTGCCTGCTGAAACAGGGAATAAAAGAAGAATCTCTACTTAAACGGTCTTTTGGGTTTGGTGGAGTGGTTATTGGAATCAATTGGCTTTTCTTTAATCTTTTCATTATTTTGATTGTAGATGTGCCATTGCTTGACCCTATTATTCTTGCAGGACTTAATATTTTATCTGTGATTGTTGGGATGTTGGTTTTTGAAACATTCATAAAAAAAGATACAAACAAAATGTAGTAAGGATATAGAGTTAAATGAAATATATTGGGGTTTCCGACATCGCCTAACACAGCATATCTGGTTTCGCTCCCGTTGGTCGCCTAACCCAAATTGTTTCCTATAGTCGCAACTTCAGATATGCTGGAACGTTATATTCCATTTCAACCCATAATCGTTGAACCCCAGAATTATTAAAGAGCAAGATAAGGAGGTAAGCTTCGTAACCCCCTTTACCGAAGACTCCTTCCTAAAAGAGTGATTTGGGGGTTTAGCCCTTTTTTCGAATAAGCGTCATTCTGTAGTGAAGTTGCAGAATGACGCTTATTCGTAATCGTTGACCATCAAAGCTATCTCAGACCAAAGAGCAGCAGATGCTATACGTAACATTGCTTTTTTGATCGGCGGGATTTGAGAAAAAAAAAGGACTCCTTCCTTGATTGGCCAATTTATTAACTGCTGAGCCAAGTTTTCTCTAACCCCCTCTTTTATGGCAAGACTTTGGTCTAAATTTTGAACTGCCTCCCTCGGGTATTCCGGGGAGAGGTGACTGCACCTTATGGTCATCCTCAAGTTTTGGTGTCCAAATAATTATTATTGAATGTCTATATAAGCATCTATCGCTCCTCCAATGGATGGCGATAGAATAATATTTTGGAGTTGACAGGAAGGTAGAAAAAGTTTAGGGTGGAACCAATGCAGTTCTAAGAGGCGGCCATGTCGGATGAACTTAAAATTGTTTTAGAGGATGTAAAGGAGAAGTTTGACACGGTCATTGAAGCTTTTGATATGGTCAAGGAAAGGCTCGACCGTCACGAACAGGCCGAAGAGGAGAGGTTTCAAAGATTAGAATCGGAGCTCCTGTCAGTAAAAGTAGATGTAACTACTTTAAAAACTGATGTAACAATCCTAAAAACTGATGTTGCTACTCTAAAAGCAGATGTAACTACCCTAAAAACAGATGTTGCAATCCTAAAAACAGATGTTTCGGAGATTCGCAAGGATTTAAATGAGCATCGCGACAGCACAGAACTCCACGGAGGAAGGGTCAAGAAAGAGGCATCCTAAAGGGTATTCATTTCTGAGTTCTTCAATATTACAGACAAACTATCAAATAACAACTTGTTGAGGCAGGGTTGAAGTTCTCACAACGCTCAACTGATCGAGGATGGCGAAAATGATAAAGAAGTCGAAAAGAAATGCCAAGAATACAGGATGAAGCTCCTAAAGGAGATTGAAAAAAGAAAGAAGGAGAAGGAAGACATGGAAAAAGGTGGGATCCAGACAATAAAGTTAGTTGATATGGCAGATTATCAAGAAGGTTCTATTGTGAGTCGAACGATTATTGACAAAAAGACAGGGACAGTAACCTTTTTTGCTTTTGATGAAGGACAGGGGCTGAGCGAACATACAGCACCATTTGATGCCTTAGTCTATCTTCTTGACGGTGAGGCAGAGGTTGTTATTTCGGGTAAACCCTTTCGCTTAAAAGGGGGCGAGATGGTTATAATGCCTGCCAATGATCCACACGCATTAAAAGCCATAACGAGATTCAAAATGATTCTGACCATGATACGGTAAAATTGGAGAAGACCCATAAGAAAATTAAGTGAAGGGCGGACTTGATATGGGCAATAAGACGAAAAGGAATTCGTAAATGGAATACCTTCCTGTGACGGTCGATAAGAGCCATCTGATCACGATTGGAGAAAGACTTTACTCAGAAAGCATTGAACTCATCCGAGAGTTGGTCAACAATGCCTATGATGCAGATGCGACAGAGGTCGATATTCAAATGACCGGTGGGTCCATTGAGGTGAAAGATAATGGGATAGGAATGGACCGGGAAGGGTTAAAGCAATATTTCAACATCGGATCTCCTGATAAGGTCCTTAAGAATAAGTCGCCTATCTTTCATCGGGATCTGATTGGCCAGTTCGGCATTGGAAAATTTGCAAGCCTTTCTGCTTGCGAATGTTTTGAGGTCTATACTCAAAAAGGGGATTTTGCCGCCAAGGTGACTTTCGACAAAATGGATTGGGAAAAAGAGGGAGATCAATGGAACCTGCCACTTCAAATTTTATCTCCCGATAGAGAAAGAGGGGATGGAACCACCGTTTCTCTTCTGCGATTGACAAGAGAATTTGGACCTGAAGAAGTGATCCGAAAGATTGTAGAAGGGACCCCTTTAAAAGCACAAAATTTCTTAGTCAGGTTCAATGGAATGAGGATTACACCGAGGAGCCTGAGTGGCCATCGCATTCCCTTCCTTGAAGGTTCGGAATTTGGTCCTGTCCATGGAGAGATCATTATTTTACCCTCTTCAACAGCTTCTCCTGCGGAATTAGGAATAGAAGTCAAAGTAAAGCAAGTGACCATCAAACGAGAGTTGTTTGGATTGGACCATTGGGGAAAGGTTGCTTCAAGAATCCGGGGAGAAGTCTATGCAGATTTTCTGCCAGTCACCACGGACCGTTCTGGTTTTGTGATAGATAGTCTTCCATATCAAGCCTTTAGAAGGGTTATGGATAAAGTCGTTCAGGAGGTGGATGATGTTCTTAAACGGTTAGCAGGACACAAGGAGAAACAAAGGACGAGTAAGGCATTGAAAGAAGCCCTCCACAGGGTTCATCGATCCCTTGCGCTTAATCCGGATCTTTCTCCTTTTGGGGCCATTCCCTTGGCAGGTGAGGGTGAGGGCATGGGTGGTGCAGGGGTTTTGTCAAAAAAATTAGATCAGGGAGAGGAAAGAAAAGTTCAACCAGGCGAAGAGGGAAAACCGGGTGAAGAATTCAAAGAGCCTTTCACACCAAAGAAAACAAGAAAAAAATCCCCAAAGGTTAAACGGTTGACCCCCAATGCCATTGTTCAGAGAATGAAATTTGGAGAAACAGGAGTTTCTGTCTGCGTTGATGATTTTGGTGAGAATGGCCCGGAATGTTTTACAGAGGGCACAGTAATTTATATCAACCAACAACATCCTCTGTATCAAAGGGAGGCAAAAAAGCAAGAGACCTACCTTTTGAATGTCACCAGGCTGATGACGCAAGAGATATCATTGATGAAAGACACCAAAAACCCACGACTTGCCTTTTCAAGGCAAAGCAAATTGCTTCGGGATGCTTTCATAGAGAATCCTTCGACTTAACCTT
>DCVM01000178.1:9469-23745 GCA_002327985.1 Syntrophaceae bacterium UBA2188
CGTCATCTGAATAAAAAATAGATTATCAAAATCAATATGTTCTCCTAAAATCTTTTTTCCCCAATTCATAACCGATTCATTGGTTATTCTTTTAGGGTTCTTTCTCCTCTCTGGCAATATTCCAATTAACTCCAATCCTTTGATCGGGTCGCGCCAGTAAAATTCATAAGCAATCATAATAGGCCCGTTTTTCAGGAAGGTTTTACAATACTAAAATATTTAATCAGCATTTTTCATACCAAGTTTTCCAATAATCATAAGTGGTTGTTATGATATTGTTTTTTTAAATTAGGATATTTTGGCTAAACCTAAAAGTGGTAATCATTTACACAAAAGTCCTAAATTACTTTCCTCAAGTGTGAAAAAGTTTTCCACCTCTTTTCTGCTTCAATTCTGTTGACTTGTCGGTCCTAATTTTATAGGATGAGTTAAGGTTAAAGAGATAGTTTTTCTGAGGGAATGTGATTGAGCTGTTAGGATCGAGGTGACCTGATGAAATCTCTATTCATTCTATGGGGGGTTATTCTTGCCGGACTGGCCATCTTTGGAAGTTCAGAAGCAAGGGAGGAAGATTGGAAGTTTTATGGGAGAACCGATCACTATACATGTTTTTATGATGTGAAAAGTATAGGTCATCCTTCTGAGAATATTGTAGAAGTGTCAGAGAAACAAATCTATACGAATCCAGGTATCCATTTTATGATAGGAGAACTGGGAAAGAAATATGAGAATCTCAGCCATTCCGTCACATTATGGCAAATCAATTGTGTTGATAAAAAGTTTCGCTGTTTATCTTTAACTCACACCTCAAAGGAAAATAAAATTATATATTCATGGAGAATTTTATACTCGTCGGGGCCCTCCGGTGAATGGAATACTCTTGTTTCGGGTTCGATGGGTGAAAGACTCTATAAAGAAGTATGCAAATAAATGGGTAGGGTGATGATGGGGCATGGTGGCCTCGGCTTGTTCGATCAGCATGCCAGGACCCTTGACCTTTAATTGAATCACCATATGGTGTACCAACTCGGATTCCTTTGATTCCCTGCCTTGTACTGCCAGATATCGATGGTCAATAAGGCCTCCCTCCACAAGGATGGTATGGTCGCCGAGATCCATAGTCTGTATTGAAATCTTCCGGGTGTGAACGACTTTTTTCATGATTGTCCTCTACTGTTAATGGTGTACCTATCTGTTGTTATAGCTATATCTAAGCAAAGATTTCAATAGGTGACGGGAGATCCGGCCTTTACTTTGTCAGCGCTTCCTTTTTGAATTCTTGCTTGACCCATTTTAACAAAAAATATATATATTCCCAAAAGAGTCTATGAAAAAGTTTCCTTTTAACACCTTTTTAATGGTCTTGGGGATGGCAGCTTGGTCAGTATTCCTTCCCTCCATCTGCCTTTGTGAGGAGTCTTATTGGAGGAAGTTAGATGAAGGGTTGTTTGTTGGTGAATTTGACCCTCTTATCAAATCAACGGTCAAAGATTCAAAAATTACGATCGTTAAGATTGATCCCAAATTCTATTCATTTAAACTTCTCTGTGCTTCGGAACACGGGAAAGTGAAAATGACTGTAAGGGGATGGTGCGAAAAATTTAATCTCATTGCTGCCATCAATGCTGGAATGTACCAAAAAGATGGGTTTACAAATGTTGGTCTGATGAAAAACTTCAGCCATCTAAACAATCCACGCCTGAATAATAGCTATAAGGCTGTTTTAGCATTCAATCCTACGGAATCGAATGTCCAAGCAATACAAATCATTGATCTCAGGTGTCAGGATTTTGAAAGCCTTAAGCCTAAATATCAAACTCTGATTCAGAATATTCGGATGATCAGTTGCCGACAGGAGAACGTTTGGGCTAAACAGAATCAGGTTTGGAGTATGGCTGTTTTCGGGATTGACAAAAGCGGAGATGCTTTATTTATTTTTACTGAAGCGCCTTATTCGGGTCACGATTTTGCCAATACTTTATTATCCCTACCTATTTCGATTTTCAGTGCATTGTATCTGGAAGGGGGGACTGAGGCCAATTTGTTTTTTTCTTTGCACGGCATAGAATTTGAGAGGATTGGTATTCGTGAAACTGGTTTTCGTGAGGAACCTTTTAGGGCCGTCGCTCGACCCATCCCCAATGTGATTGGAATCACTAAGAAACCACGATAGTATACTTTTCCCCCCAACGTAACGGTGTAAGATACCTCCTCCAACATAGATTTCCGGGGTTCTTGTTCAATCGTCAAACCTGTGCTATGTTTCCATCATGTCTGGAAAATGGGACGTAATTATTGTCGGTGCAGGAGTGGGGGGACTCACAGCCGCCGCCGTTCTGGTGAAGGCAGGGTTGCGTGTTTTAGTCCTAGAGAGAAATCCGCATCCTGGCGGTACGGCCTACGTGTACAAACGTAAAGGTTTTACATTCCCCATGGGTCCTCTTGGCTTTGCCACCCCTTCGATGGTTAAAGAAACCCTCCGTGAGTTGGATGGAGGTGATCTTAAACTTTCTCAAATCCAATACCAAATCAAAGCATTTGATCTCGATATCCCTCTCTCGCTTCCATTCCCAAGGATGGCCGAAAAACTGGCAGGACTTTTCACTGAAGAAGGCCAAGCCGTTGAAAAAATTTTCAGGGACATGGAACGAATAGTATCTGCGATGCACTTACCAGAGGTTAATACCAATCGCCTTATTTTGGAGGAAGCATCAAAGAAGTCAGCCTTGGAGTATCTTTCAGGCTTGGTTAAAGATTGGAGGCTGCGGCGAGTCCTCGGGAGCCTTGGTACTCAAGAGCCTTATAGTAGCCTTTCCTTGCTCGCCGCCATGTGGCACCTCATTTCTAATGAGGGGATATGGTATCCCACAGGAGGGATGTGTTTATTATGTGACAGAATAGTCGATGCAGTGAGCAGTCATCGAGGTAAGCCTGGCGGGTTTGGGGAAATTAAATTAGGAATAGAAGTTGAAGAGATCCGCATTGACAAGGGGAACGCTTTAGGTGTGACCCTGATGGATGGAGTAAAAATGGATTCTGCTGCCGTCATATCTAATGCTGATTACAAAAATAGTTTTCTCAAGCTGATCGACACCAAGTCGATTCCTGGTGAATGGGTTCAGGCCGTGGCCAAGGCAAAGCTAACCCGGTCCAACTTGCAGGTATGTCTGGGTGTGGATGCAAACAGAGTTGATCTCTTTTCTTTTAAAGAAGTGGATCGATTGATCTACAGGCGAAGCCAGGGTGGTTCCCCCCAAGAAATAGATTGGAATAGAGCTGAGATTTATCCTGATCATCTCGCTGGTCAGGAATTGGAAGTCAGCTTATTGAGTAAGAAGGATAAGGCGCTTTGCCCCTCAGGGACTGAAGTGATTGTGATTCGGACCGAAGCGGAACATTCCCATTTTACTCGATTTCGTCCTGTATGGAGGAAAAGGGTTCTAGAATATCAGAATTATAAAATGCGTTTAGGCAGGGCGCTGATTCAGGAAATCGAGAAATTTATTCCAGGATTAAAGGAAGCGATTTGTCTCATGGACGTAGCCACTCCACTCACTTTTGAGGAGCAGGGCGGCCGAAGTGGAGGAGCCGTGGCCAGTTGGTCATGGAATTATGAAGATCGACCTGATTATTGTGCCCGGGAGTTGGTGCGGACACCGATTCAGGGGCTCTATATGGCGGGCTATCAAGCTTTTTCAGCCCTTTTTATGGGTGGGTTTCCGACTGCCATGGAGAGCGGAAAACGGGCAGCCCAAGCGGTTTTACAGGGGGCTGGCCCCATTGAGAATATTATGATCCCAGTTACAGAGTGAGGAAAGAGGGTTACCGTTGAGATCGGCGGCAGACCTCCATGATCACCCTAAATATTTTTTTCAAATCTTTTTCTTTTAAAGAGCCTTTATTTTTTTTTGTTAACCTTTCTAAAACTTCCTTCTCCCTCTTCGGATCATAAATCTTTTTCTTCATCCCCTTTTTCATTTTTCCAATTTTTAGGGCGATGCGGAGCCGTTGGTTAAGGAGGGTTAATAATTTTTGGTCAAGGTAATCTATTTCTTCCCTTTTTCCCTTCAATTTTTGATCAAGATCGGACCCCGTCTTTTTTCTCATGGTTGAAACCTTTTCCCACCTTGCTGAAGCGAGGCGTCAGTGCTATATATACCCTATGCCTCCCAAACCTTGCCATGCTTGCTACTATGGAGGGCTTCCGGTTAAGGGACCGAGAAGGAAGGGACGTTTATGGATTGAAGAAGAAAAACTTTTTTTTGAGGTTCCGGAAGGGAAGGGCATGAAGAGAATTCATCTGGAAATTCCCCTCTCCAAAATGGAAAAAGTCTTCCTCACCCGGGATAATTATTATGGAACAGATACCGTCCTCTTCAATCTCACCTTTGACGATCAAACAGGCAAATCCTTCACCTTAAGATTTGCGCCCATTGCCTTGATTCCCAGAAGAAGGATCGCGCTACAGAAGGAATGGTTTGATTATTTAGCCAAGGTCATCAATTCTTCAGAAAGCGCTTCTCCTCTTTCCACCAAATAATCTTTGTATTCCTGGTAGTTCGGTTGTACCCAGATCGGCGTTCCAAAAATCTCATGCATCATAATATTGAAAGCCACCTTAGTGATATAAAACCGGTGGTGGTGTCTCAAGATGGGGTTTGGCGATAAGACCTTTAACATCTCTCTGGGTCGCCAATAGTAGCGTCTCATGATATCCCGGTAGATCAGGTTTAACTGCTCCAGATCATCCACCTCTTTGGCCGACATAACGGCATGGAGGTAATCATAATTTCGATAGTCCCAATCTTTAATCCTTCCTAATTCCTTCATCTGGTAAAAGAGCTGAGTTCCGGGCAGCGGGGTGATCAGGTTCAGACCGAAATGGTCCACATATTTCCCAAAAAATTTAAAAAAATCATTACGGTCTTTTTCGGTTTCGTTCCAGTGGCCGATCAGGAGGGTGGCCATAACCATCAACTTATGTTTCTTCAAAAGCTCCATAGCCTTAACGGCCTGTTCAACAGTTTGATGCTTTTTAATATCTTTAAGCACGGAATCCGAATGGTACTCAAGCCCCATCATGAACTGGTAGACCCCCGCCTCCCGAAATCCATCGAGCAGATCTTCATCCCGAATAACCAGGTCTGCTCTGGATTGCAGCCAGAAGTGCTGGTTTGTCTTTCGGTTTAGCATCTCCTCAATAAAACCAATGCTTTGCTCGCGCGTCACATTGAAGGTATTATCTCCGACATAGAAGATATCCTTGTCATAGTTCTCCTTGAGGAGCTGAAGTTCATCAGCGATCAGTTTTGGACTTCGTTTCCTCCAGGTCTTTTTATAAAAGGCTGACTCGGAACAGAAGGTGCAATCCCACAGACACCCCCTTGAAAAATTGACCACGAGCCCTCTTTTCCCTTCCGAGGGAAGAGTGACAAAAGGATGGTCCATCTTGGCAAGGTGGTAAGCAGGCATCGGAAGGATATCGAGGTCTTTGATGAAAGGACGATCGCCGGTATAGACGAAATCTCCCCTTTCATTGAGATAAGCAAGGCCCAGGACCTTTGAGAGATCTTCCTTTTTTTCAATGGCATGGAGAAATTCGGTCAAAGTGACTTCTCCCTCTCCCACGCAGATATAGTCGATCGCAGGGCAGTCCCGGAGTGTCTCTTCGGCCATAAAGGAAGGGTGTTCTCCTCCCATGATGACAATGGTTTTGGGATTGGCCGCCTTGATTAGATTAGCGGCATTCATCCCGTCGTAGGCAAAGGCGGTACAAATGACCGAGATGCCGACGACATCGGGTTTCTCTTTTCGAATCTTTTCCTCAAGATCCCTCCAGGGATTTTCGTTCAGGGTACAATCCATATATTCAATATCGAATGGTTCCCTTTCCAGATATCCTAATAACTGGAGGCATCCCGGGGAGGGGGTCCAGGCTCGAAGAATAGTCCAGATTTTATGGGGCGGGTCAATGAGTAGGAATCGAATGCCACGGCCTCCTTAGGAAGTGATATGTTGTTCTTTTTTCCGGCGCCTTTGAAGGAGATAAGACAACAACGATTTGACGAAGGGACTACGGAAGAGCAAATGAGCCCGAGGGATTTCGTAAATCTCTCCGGAAAGAAGTTTTTCTGAGAAATTCCTTACTTTTTTGGCAGCCTGTTCTACCTCGTCTTTCTTCACTATCGCCACCTTTTCGAAAAAGGCTTCACAATATCTGCAGCTCGAGCAAGAGATCTGATTGCAATCTTTTGTTTTAAAATGATCAATAAAACCTTCGAGCTTTTTGTTATCCAGTTGAATCAGTTCCCTTACCTCCAAGTCAAAGACCTTTTCCAGTTCAGAAATTTTCATGATGTTCACATGTTTGGGCTGTATAAAATATTCCAAGTGGACAGGGGTGAAGGCCCCCTTCCTGGGAAGGGTAAAAAGGTCTAAGAGATTTCCATCATAGTGGCGGTTTTCATAAGCCAAGACATGTTCGAGAAGGAGGGGGGTCCGTTTAAACCGCTCTGTGATTTTGAAGCGATCGTAACCCAATGCCTCATAGTGAGAGATATCCTCTGGCCTGATCCAGGGTGACTTCAAAAGCTCCACCGGATCCGTCAATTTTCTGTAGAGGCAGAGGTAACCCGGATACTGAAGATAACAATACTGATCCTCTTCTCCTTCCCTTGAGGCATGGCCGTCGTGATTGACGTGTTCGTAGTTATAGGGGCATTGCCAGAGGCAGATGTTGTTAACGATTAATTCTAAGTTACATTTCACGGCTTTTCGAATCGCCTCAAGGGTTTTGAACTCGCGGTTGATGTGCTCATCGATGATAATTTCCTCGACACCCATCTCTTCATATTGATGAGCTTTTCTCACCGTATTGACCCGGGCGGTGGTGGAGACTTTTATTTTAAGACGGGGAAACCGTTTTTTCACGAGATCGATAAGATAGGGAATGCCTAACGTGACGGCGTCAGCTCCAGTGCGGTCAATCCATTCGAGAAGTTCAATGAGCTGTCCATAGCCTTTTTTTGAATATTGGAGGTTTCCAAGACAAGGGGCGTTGAGAAGATAGCTGAATTCCAATCCTCGATCGTGGCAAGCCTTGATGTATGTTTCCACATCCTTTCGACCGATATGGGGAAGAACAAAACCAGGCCTTGCCCCTCCCACGATATCGAAAGGGAGTTTCCCGAACAGAGCATCCACGGAGGTTCCTTTCACGGCATCCAGGAATGCAACATCCCAATTGGCTCCGACTCGAAGTTTCATAAGTTAATCAAAAATAACATGTGGGACGACCCATTTTCAAGGGAAGGTCTGGTCTCTTGTCATTTATCCTCTAAAAGAATTTAAGGGTGTTGATTCAATTTCCAGCCAGGAGTAAAATGGAGCAGCAACAGGGTTACCGGAATAGATAAACTCAAGGGTGGGGCTTAATGGGCAAAGATCAAGGTAAGGTACGAAATTTAGTGACTGGAGATTATCCCAGCCTTGAGCCTTCATTTGTCAATGAAGTGAAGGCAACAAGGAGGATAGACCCATTTAACCCTCTCCTGATCTTCGTATCCTCAAAACTCCTTGGACTTCATCTTCGCCGTCTCCTTGCAGAAAATGGTGTTTCCCATTTTAACCTTCGCTTTTGGACCTTAGAAGAGTTTGCGAGGGAAATCAGTACACCCCATCTTCTCAGTCAGGGAAAGACTGAAATTCCATCCCACGCCGATGAGGTCCTTATCGGTCACATTGCAAAAACATTGGCTTTTCAGGACCAAGGATTTTACTTCCGTGACATTTCAGATCGTCAGGGATTCCACAGGGCTATTCTTGCCACCTTGAAGGACCTCAAAGACGCCTGCCTTTCACCGGATGACATCGAGTCCCTTCTCGATAACAAGAAGGTCAAAGAACACATCCATCTTTCAAAGTTGAGAGACCTGATACGCCTATGGAAAGCCTATGAGGAGAGGTTAAACAAGCTTAATTGGTACGACGAGTCTGACCTCATCATGAGTGGATGTCAGTGGGTAAAAGATTCGCCTCACCTCCAAGAAACTCCGAAAATTCTTGTTTACGGCTTTTACGACTTCAATACGGTCCAGAATAAGTTTCTCAAAGTCTGTTTCAGTGATAAAGAAACCACTTTCTTTCTTCCTTATGAATTAACCCCTGCCTTTGATTTTGTGAAACCGGTCATGAATTGGCTCAGAGAGAATGGGTTTAGAGAAGCAGGCGCCAGAACATTGAGGGGTGAAACGCGCCAGGCCTCTCTCGATCATCTATGCCAACATCTCTTTAGTAGCGGAGAGAAGATAGAAACCTCTCCGGATGTCCTTCAGATCATATCTGCTCCGGGTGAACCGAAAGAGGTTCGAGAAGTGATCAGGATGATGTTTCAGATATCTCAGGAAAAAGGAATTCCTCTCCACGAAATGGGGATCTTGCTTCGCTCTCCCCGGGACTATTTCCGGCTGTTCCGGGAGGCTTTCGATGGATTAGGGATCCATCTTTACTTGAGAGATGGGCTTCCGTTAATCGAAACACAGGCTGGCCGAAGTTTACTTTTACTTCTGGACATCCTTAACAAGAATTTTTCAAGACAAACCATCATGGAATTCGCCACCTTTGCAGGACTCAACCCCAATCTTTTTCCCACCCAGGATAAAAAGTCATTCTCCCCTCCCCAGTGGGACGTCATTTCTATCCAGGCAGGCATTGTGGAGGGGGAAGAGGAATGGGAGGAAAGGTTGGGACGGCTTAAACAAAGTTGGAAGCAAAAAGTAGAAGCGGGTGAAGGAGAGGATGAAGAAAAAAAAGGCATCTCCAAAGAAATTTTAGCCATTCTTGACCAGTTGATCGAGTTCATAAAGAAATTGGCCCATTCTCTCCAGAAATTGAAGGACTCGGATTTGTGGAGTGAAAATGTGAAGGGGCTGATCGAGGTCTTTGAATCCTTTGTGGAACAGGGCGACGAGAGCCTTCTCATCAAGCAGGCCATCCGAAGATTGTCTGCACTGGATGCCACTGGCATTTCCTCATCTCGGGCAGATTTTGCACGACTGGTAGAGGAGGTATTGCAGGAAGAAATCATCCCTGTCGGAAGATTCCAGAGAAATGGGCCAGCGGTGGTCAATCTGATGACCGCCCGTGGCGTCCCCTTTACCGTGGTGATTATTCCGGGAGTGGTCGAGAAGTCATTCCCTCCTTTCATCAGGCAAGACGCTATCCTCTTGGACCAGGAGCGGAAAGTGCTCAACCAGGCTCTAAGTGGAAAAGAGATGGGTCCATTACCATTCAAGGCAGAAGGCCGTTTGGATGAGGAACGTCTCCTCTTCCGGCTTGCTGTGGGTGCTGCAAAGGAAAAGCTGATCCTAAGCTTTCCACGCATTGAGATCGGGACGGGTAGGGAACGCCTACCGTCCTCCTTTTTACTTGCTACGGTGAAAGCCATCACGGGAAGGAGCATCAACTTCCAGGAATTTGAAAAGTTCCATGGCTTCCATCGCCTCTCCTTGTCTGAGGTTGGGGTGAACAACCCTGAGAAGGCTTTAGACGAAGTAGAGTATGATCTATCCATAGGTCAGAGGGAAATAGGGGAAAAGAGATCTGAAACCATGCTCTATTTGAAAGAGGTCTCCCCATTTTTTGGAAAGAGCCTCCAGCTCGAGTCCTCGCGATGGGGAGAGAATCGTTTCACCCCCTTTGAAGGGATTCTCTCCTCAACGGGAGCCTGCAAGATTCTGAAAGAACGCCATTCCATTTCCAAGAAGAGTATCTCCCCCACCCGACTCGAAAACTACGCCTCCTGTCCTTATCAGTATTTTTTAAAGGAGATCATGGAGATCGAGGCGCTCACAGAGCCTGAAAAAGTCGGGAAGATCAGTCCTCTCGACAAGGGAAAACTCATCCATTCCATCCTCTGGAAATATTTTACTGAACTTAAGAAAGCAAGAGGAAGTCATCTTTCTCTGAAGCAGAAAGACCTGGAGAGGGTGCTTAAGATAGCTAACGAAGAATTCATCGAATTTGAGCAGATGGGCGTAACCGGTTACCCCATGCTCTGGGAGGTTGAAAAAAAGAGCATCCTCGATGACTTGATCTATCTCTTCAATGAAGAGCTGAGAAACAAAGATTTCATCCCCACCTATTTTGAGGTGAGTTACGGGATGAAACTCCCTGGTTCTCAGAGGAGTGAAATTTCTATAGAGAAACCTATTCTAATCACCCTCGGGGAGCAAGAGCTCTCTTTCATTGGGAGGATTGACCGGATCGATCTAAAAGAAGAAGGAGGAAAGGTCAAGGCAAAAGTGATCGATTACAAAAGTGGCGAGGCTCATGCAAAGCCAAATGATTTTCAGGGAGGCACAACCTTGCAGCTTCCCCTTTATCTTTTCGCCTCTGAGTATTTGCTTAAACATCTCCACAAAGGCATTGAAGTGGAATGTGCGGAGTATTATTACCTCCAGGAGAGGAGGAGGAAAAGACATGTCCGTTTTGAATCCTCTGAGTTAGAGAAAAGGAAAGGGGATCTTCACAACATTATAAGAACCATCACTGGAGGCATCGAGGAAGGGATCTTCATCGCACGCCCCAGCCCTTTTTGTAGAAATTGTGATTTCAAATTGGTCTGTGGAACATGGAGTGGTATCCTCTTTGATCGGAAGAAGATGGATCCAAGGGTTAAGGAGTATCTCAAGATGCGAGGAATCGAAAAGGATGAGGAAAAGGCTGAGGAGGGGCAGATATGAAACCTGAGGTCAGACTGGCTGACCAGGAGGATCGTGACAGGGCAGCCAACGACCTTTTAGAAAGCTATATCATTGAAGCCGCTGCTGGGACAGGCAAAACCACTGTCCTTGTCGGCCGCATCCTGAACCTGATCAGGGAAGGTGAGGCAAGCCTTGAGGAGATTGTTGCCATCACGTTTACGGAAAAGGCAGCCGGGGAATTAAAGGTGAAATTGCGGGAAGAACTTGAGAAGGTGGTCTTCACGGTCTCCCATTCGGCTCAGGACCATCGTCTGACACAGGCCATTTCTGCCCTGGAACGGGTGCAGGTGACCACCATCCATTCTTTCTGTGCCTCTCTCCTTCGAGAAAGGCCTGTGGAGGCTGGACTCGATCCAAATTTTGAAGTCGCCGATGAGCTGACCGCTTCTCTTCTCCGAACAGAGGTCTGGGAAGAATGGCTGGCGAAGGAGATGGACACCAAAGATCCCGGCTTGCGGAGGGCAGTGCTGTTGGGGATCACGCCCAAGCAATTAGAAAAATTGGGTCAGGTGATGTTGAACCATCGGGATGTGCTGCACTACCTCCCATCTCCAGGTCCTAAAATTGAAGAGGCGACGGATCGTTTTATCAAAGATTTGAAGGGGCGGATGAAAGAATTGAACCCTCTAAAAGAGCAGTGCAAAAAACCGGACGATGACAAAGCCTTCCAGAAAATCGAAGAGCTAAATGAACAGATGGTTGAGCTTGAAAGCCTTTCCAGCGAGGAGGAAAGGGAGATTTTTATCTTTAGAAAACTGTTGATCGGATCGACGGTGAAGTTAGGTGCCCAGACGAAATGGAAAACCAAAGAGGACCTTGAAGAGGTCCGAAAAGTGATCAATCAAATATCAGAGGCTATTGATGAGGTAAACGCGGGTATTGCCGATTCGATCCTAACCGGACTGGCCAAACGATTGACCGACTATGTCGAAGCCTATCAAAAGGCAAAGAAGGAGCGAAACTACCTCGACTTTAATGACCTCCTCCTATACACCAGGCAAATGCTCAAGGAACATATTGAAGTCAGGCAATACTTCCGTCAGCGTTATCAGTTCTTGCTCGTAGACGAATTTCAGGATACAGACCCCCTTCAGGCAGAGATCGTTTTTTTCCTTTCAGAGATGGACCAGAAGATGCCTGCCATGGAGTGGGGTGATGTGAAGGTTGCGCCAAAGCGTCTCTTTCTTGTGGGAGACCCCAAGCAGAGCATCTATCGATTCCGTCGCGCTGACATTGAAATGTACGAAGACGCCAAGAAGGGAATGGGTTCAGAGAGGCTCTTAACCATCTCTCAGAACTTCAGGTGTGCCCCATCCATCATTCGGGTGGTCAATCAAATTTTTCAAGAACTCATCCGACGCTCATCCTATAGTGACTATCAGCCAGGGTATGTACCGCTCCATTTCGGCCGCAAACAAACTACGATACCGCCTCAGCATGGCCTCGTCCTTCTCTATCCACCGGAAGATAGGAAATTGGTCTTCACCGATGTGGGGGAACAGAGAACATGGGAATCCCGATGTATTGCTTCATTTATACAGAGGTTAATCGGCGATGAGAAATGGCAGGTGTGGGATGAGTCTCTTCAGTTCGTGAGACCTATCGAGCTCAGGGATATTGCCATCCTGATGAGAACCTACAGCCCCCTGGAATATCTTGAAAATGCGCTGAGATCTTATGATGTTGACTACAGGGTGGTCGGGGGAAGGTATTTTTATAAGAAGCAAGAGGTGGAACAGCTCCTTACCGTGCTCCGTGCCATTGATAACCCTCACGACAAGGTGGCCCTCATGGCTGCCCTTCGATCCCCTTTCTTCGGCATTTCTGATGAAGAGATCTTTGTCTTCCATGAGGGAGGAGGATCGTTGAATTACCTTCAAGAGGCGAAGGGAACGCCCCTGGAGAGGGCTTTCCTTCTCCTGCGGGGGCTACACGAAATGCGAAACCACACCAGTGTCGCGGCCGTCCTCAATCGGCTTTATGTGGCAACAAGCGGGCTGGTCCTATTTCTCCTCAAACCCCAGGGAGAGCAGAGGGTGGCAAACCTGATCAAAATTGGCGATGTGGCCAGGGCACTGGCCGAACGGGGAACGCTCAGTTTCAGAGGTTTTGTCAGATGGCTGGCTGAAAGGCAGGAAGAGGAAGCTGAGGAGGAAGAGTCGCCAACACTTGAGAGGGGCGATGACTTTGTAAAACTCATGACTATCCACAAGGCCAAAGGGTTGGAGTTCCCCGTGGTCATTCTTGCGGACCTTGACCACGAAGGAAAGAAAGGGAGGGATTTCATTGTAGACCGCAAGGGTCAGAGGATTGCGATAAAAGTGGGGAGGCGGGAGGATAAATTCTGGACAAGAAATTTTAAAGACCTGAGCAAATGGGAAGAGATACGAGGCGAGGCAGAAGAAAAACGTCTTCTCTATGTCGCAATGACCCGAGCAAGGGAGTTCTTGGTGCTGCCTCTTTACTGGGTTAAAGAGAAGAATGGTGAAGCCCAGGTGTCTGAAGGGAGTTTTCTGAAATATGTTCAAGATTATTTTTTAAGGCCTGGCAAAGTTCCATATGGGCAGTGGGAGGGTGACTTCATGTTCTACGATACAAAGAAGCTTGAACTTCAGCTTGAGCGGAGTTCTGCGTTCAGGTCAAAACTGAATCCTGAGATGGAGGGAGGGGAGGTTTCTAAAAGAATTCTTTTTGAAAGGAATAAGTGGAAAAAGTCCCAGGAAGAGTTGCAAGAGCAGGCAGGCAAGGGCCGTTCCATTACCACAGCCACAGAGGAGGTTAAGGTTGCTGAGGAGGTCGAAAAGGATGATGAGTGGGTGATCTCTCCGGTGACCGGCGGTGAAGGAGCAATCTTTGGAAAGCTTGTTCACAGGCTTTTTGAGAAGGTGGCCTGGAGCCAGCCTGATTTGCTTGAAAAAATGGCGGAGATAGAAGGGAAAGACCTTGGAGCAACAGGACCCATGATAAAAAGGGCAGGAGAGATGTTAAGGGAAGCAATTCATTCTTCGACTCTACAGCGAATTATAAAATCAGGGAATTACCAGAAAGAAGTTCCCTTTACCTATAAAGACAATGGGACTCTTTTCGAAGGAGTGATGGATGTGGTCTTCAAGGAGGAGGATGGCCTGGTGGTTCTGGATTTTAAGACCGATTTAATAAAAAAAGATGATTTAACTTCAAAAATAGAACATTACAAAGCACAAGTAAAAGTTTATTCAGACGCCATTAAAACCATCTTTGGGAAACCTCCAAAAGAAGTAATTTTATTTTTTCTTCATCTTATGAAACCCATTTCTGTTACATTGTTTAGGGGAGGTTCTGATAATCATTATAGATAACAAATAGATACATGCTAATTATTCAAAGACCAGGGACCATCCATAAAAAATAGTTGGCCAAGAGGGGAGGAACACTGCATGACCAATGATTGCTATTGGAATCACCGAACTTCAAAGAAGAATTGTTATCTTTGTATGGATGGAGAAATCATGGTTTGTCCCAGGTGTTGTGTGG
>DCVM01000129.1 GCA_002327985.1 Syntrophaceae bacterium UBA2188
GATGTCCTGAACGTTATCACCTATGAACCATGCAATCACAAACGCTCTGGCTTCCTGCGAAAATGACACCCACCTTTCGCCTCGGCTCACTATTGTCAAAAATCACTCACCCTCGCTCTTCTCGTCCATCCATAGACCGATCTGCCATGAGATCGGCCCTCGTAACGAACCCATACCGTTACAAAATGACCCACAAAGCTCTTTATCTACCCGCTTGTCAATAGAAAAAACAAAGAAGATTTGATTGAATCCCCATAGCTGGCAATACGCGGCTTAGTTCTTCCAGCGTCATTCTGTAACTACGCTACAGAATGACGCTTATTCGAAACATTGTATGAACGAGGTCAATTCAAGTTTGTGGAGTTCAGGAAGTTAGTTTCAACTGAGACTTTCCTTGTCGAGATCTTCTATCTCAACTCTTTTAGCTTTTGCCTTACCAGCCTTTGTCTCCCTGTCCGTGACCGGGTCCCCAAGAATCTCTCCGATTTCCTCTATTGCCTTCTGAAACCTCACCTCCGACCCGTGTCCGTGAACCGTGCTCGGAAGATTATCAACGGCATAAGCTAAATTGAATATCCCAGCAAACGTCCATGAAAAGAAAAATAGAGCAACAATAGCTAATGATTTTAATAGATTATTGCTCATTTGGTTTCCCCATTATCAAAAATAAAGCCCGGCATCCTTTATTTTGAAATGCCAGGCTTTCCATAACTCTATCCACTCCTGCCCCCCCGGAAAGGGAATGATCTTGTTTAGACGGGAAGATAGGACATCCCAAAAGTTCTTGTTCTAAAAGACCAACCTGATGTGTGTAGCCTCTGAAATACCACAGCAGTAAACCCTTGTCCAGAAGAAACTTTTCACATGCCAAAATACCCATAGCCCTCACAAGGATTACTCATTACCAAATCCACCCACCGGGCTTTCGCTTATAAAGGAGATAAACTCCCCTTTATTATTCACAAGGCATCAGCTATAATTTTCACGAACCTAACTTGAACAAGCCAGAAACAACCAGGGGTTATGATATGTTGCAACCAACAATCAAATAAGCAGTAGGAGATCACCTTTATGCTTGCCTACCGGCAGGCAGGCGTTTCTGTTATCGGTTAAGGTAACGGCCAAAGAATGAAGAGACGCTAAACGTAACCTTTTATTAACGATACGGGCATCGTTACCGTTGAACGAAACCTTTATTTTCTAATAAGGTACTCATGGATAAATATTGAGGGGAAAAAGGAAGTGAATAGGAGGGAGCTTCAATGAAGAAGAACGAAATTTATGAAAAACATAAGAAATATTTAGTGCCCTGTGTGGCCACCTATTATAAAGAGCCCCTTATATTGGACCGGGGAAAAGGAAAGTATGTCTATGACATGGACGGGAAAGAGTATCTCGATTTTTTCGGAGGCATTGTCACCATCAGCGTGGGTCATTGTGATGATGAGATCACGGCAAAGACCTGCGAGCAGATGAAAAAACTCCAGCACACCTCCACCTTTTATCCCAATGTTCCAATCATTTCCCTCGCTGAAAAGTTGGCCCAGATCACTCCCGGGAGGTTAGAAAAGTCCTTTTTTACTAATAGTGGAGCGGAAGCTGTTGAGACCGCTATTCTTCTGGCCCAACTTTATACAAAAAGTCATGAGATCATCGCTCTTCGTCATGGTTACAGTGGAGCGACCCTCCTCACCATGAATCTCACCGCTCATGCAAAATATCGTCTTATTGAAAGCCTTGTCCCTGGCATCCAATACGCTCACAATGCTTACTGTTTTCGATGCGCCTTTGGAAAGGAATATCCCCAGTGCGATCTTGATTGCGCGAAGGATGTGAAAGAATTGATTGAGACCACCACTTCTGGACATCCCGCTGCGTTGATTGCAGAGCCCATTCAGGGTGTCGGAGGATTTATCACCCCACCGAAAGAATACTTCAACGAGGTTGTCTCCATCATTAAGAAATATGGAGGGCTCTTCATCTGTGATGAGGTTCAGACAGGTTGGGGAAGAACAGGGGGAAAGATGTTCGGGATCGAACACTGGGGAGTTGAACCTGACATCATGGTGATGGCCAAAGGTGCAGCCAATGGGGCTCCGGTTGGACTCACGATTGCCATACCTGAGGTGGGGGATTCCCTTAACGGATCGCATCTGTCCACGTTCGGTGGAAATCCGGTGACGGCCACGGCCATCCTTGCAACCATCGATGTGATTGAGAAAAGGAAGCTCGTCCAGAATGCCGAGAAGATGGGTTTGTATCTAAAGGAACGGTTAAATGAATTGAAAGAAAAATATCGGGCCATCGGTGAGGTTCGCGGGATGGGTCTGATTCAAGCCTTGGAGATGGTTAAAGCGAAAAAGGAACCTGCCCCGGATTTGGTCTCCGAGATCTTTGAGAGTACGAGAGAGCAAGGGCTTCTCATCGGCAAGGGCGGTCTCTATGGGAATGTCATACGAATCGCACCTCCTTTGACTATCGGAAAGGGAGATATTGATCAAGCCATTGATATGATGGATCGAGCCTTTGAGAAGATTCGACATCCTCGCACTGACTAACAAGGGGAAGAAGAGAGCCTTGAAGATCGGCCGATTATTAAAAGAGATTAAAAAAAGGGAACTGATTCAGCTTACGCAAGATCTCATTCGAATTCCGAGTGTCCGGCGTCAGGGGCAAAGTGAGCAGAAGGTAGCCCTTTATCTCTCCCGCCTCTTGGAAGGGATGGGACTCGATGTAGTCGTCGAGGCCGTGGAACCCGGCGCTCCAAATATCATCGCTGTACTGCATGGTGAAAGCGAAGGCCCCTGCCTGATGTTTGAATGCCACACGGATGTGGTCACCGAAGGAGATCCCTCTGAATGGAAATACGGACCTTTTGAGGGGAGGTTGGTAGGGAACCGAATCTACGGAAGAGGAGCTTGTGATACCAAGGGGAATTTGGCTGCAGCGGTGATGGCGGTTCAGGCGATCAATCAATCCGGTATCCCTTTTAAAGGGAAAATTCTTTTGGGAATACTGGTTGACGAGGAAGGAATGATGACCGGGGTGAAACATTTTATTCGCCATGGATGGGCGAATGGCATTCACGCAGCGATTATCTGTGAGCCCGTGGATAATCATCTCTGCATTACACAGAAAGGGGCCCTCCGGGCTGAGTTGATCACATCTGGAAAGATGAGCCATGGGGCCATGCCCCTTGCGGGTCTCAATCCCATTCCTCCGATGATATCGATCCTGGAAAAAATGAGGCAATTGGAGGAAGAGGAGATTGAAAGGTTGGGAAAAGATGTCTTTTTGGGATACCCGAGTATCACCCCTACGGTGCTTCAGGCACCCGTCAAAGGGGAGCCGCAGCTCAATGTCATCCCCAACCAGTGTAGGGCCTTGCTCGACATTCGGACCATCCCGGGTCAGTCTCATGAGGCCCTGAAGAAGCAGTTGGAAGATATTGTCAAAGAGGAAGAGCGATCAGTGAATGCCAGTCTCGATTCCGGGCCTTTAAAAGAGATAAGAGAGACACTTGAAAAGGGTCTCTCAAGAGGAATGTCTTTTCAGTCAACACTCAATGTGTTTGAAGATCGGCCCTGGACCAGGACACCTCGGGAGGAACCGATAGTCCAGTCTGTTTCGAAAGCGATTCGATCCATCACCGGAGAAGAACCCACTTACGGGGGGGTCCTGGGTGCGACGGATGGTACTTTTCTCTCTGCGTGGGCAGGAATTCCCATCGTGACGATCGGTGCGGGGAAATGGATGATTCCCCATCAAAAAGATGAATGGGTCTCTGTTGAAGATCTTGACCTCACGGCAAAAATCTATGCCGTTAGCGCCTTGGAATTTTTAGGGGGAGCAGGCAGTCGCATTTGAATGAGCCAACTTTTTTGGGATGGCATCAAATCTCAATTTTTCAAGCCTGACACCAGGTTTTCTCTCATCCAAATTTTCCTCCTCGGCCGGCTCCCTTGACAAAGCGTGCGGCGCCGGCGCGGCCCTCTGCCTCTACCATGGAAAATCCTTTCTGGAACTCATTCCGCATGGCCTCCTTTAAAGGAAGGTCCCATTGGGTGTAGGCGGACAGGCGGTCGGTGTTGAGACAGGCCTGGGGAAAGGAACTGATCTCTAAGGCTAACTTTTCAGCCGATTCTCGGGACTTCTCTTTCGGCACCAACCTGTTTACGAGGCCCATGGTCAGCGCCTCTTGGGCAGGAACAGGCCGGCCCGTAATGATCAGGTCGAGGGCACGGCTCAGACCGATTAAACGGGGGAGGCGTACGGTTCCCCCGTCGATCAGCGGGACGCCCCAGCGGCGACAGAAAACGCCCAAGATGGCGTCTTCTTCCATCACTCGGAGGTCGCACCAGAGAGCAAGTTCCAGGCCTCCTGCAACAGCATATCCCGCGATGGCAGCGATCACCGGTTTGGAGAGGACCATGCGGGTCGGCCCCATCGGTCCGTCCCCCTTGAATTGCTTCGGTAGGCGAGATGCGTAATCCCTGCTTGCGATGGCCTTGAGGTCAGCTCCAGCGCAGAAGGTGCCGTGTTCGCCGAAAAAGACCGCGACTTTGGCTTCCTTATCCTTTTCAAATAGGCGGAAGGCATCAGCCAGGGCTCTGGCAGTGGACCGATCTACGGCGTTTCGTACTTCGGGACGGCTGAGGATCACCGTGGTGACAGGGCCCTTTTTTTCTGTACGAACTGTTAAGGAGCTACTCGGCATGAAATCCTCCCCTCAAGGCCCATTCCTTCCCGGTATTTGGATATTTTTTCTCCAGGGCTCCTGGAAGATAAAGGCCATTGATATTTTCTTTTTTTTCTTTCTTGCGCTTTACTCCTTACGATCAAAGGATAACGCAATGCGTTATGCCCTTTTTGATCTTTTGTTAGGAGGGTCAACTTTTTTATGAATAACACCACTTTTCGAAATGTTAAAAGTCAAGCATGACCTCAAAGCCTTTCACATGAAAAGTGCAGGTTTTCAACTACGTCCCCTCGGCGGTAGGCTTTGAACCCTTCTCTTCTTCCATAGCTTCTTCCACCATCTGGTCTACATCCTCACCCATCTCCTCGCCTAACTCTTTGCCCATCCGTTTCATCCATCTGGCCATGCTTTTTGGATCTTTTTCATCCAGGCTACCCCATTTCGATGGGTCAGCCAAATTCTCCATCCTGCTTTCTTCCGAACGGATTACCCTCACCCTCGACAGGACGCGTGACATCTTTTTACTTTTACATCGTTTGCATTGGGGGATGAAGGTCTCATCGGTTTTAATTAAGATAAATTCGGAAATCTTCCCACACTCATTACATCGATACTCATAGATGGGCATATCTCTCCTCCCTTTTTCTTACGACAAAATGGAAATACAGGAGATTGATGATTGCTGTGAAAGCTAAGCAGAGGAACATGATTGGATAGTTGGTGAAATGAACAATGAAGCCCATGATGACCGAACCCATGCCTGCTCCAAAGTCGGAAAGCGCCATATAGGTGCCTATGGCTGGTCCTCGCAGGGGACCTGCCAGATCGAGGGTATAAGCCACCAAGGTCGGATAGAAAAAGGAATTTCCTATCCCCCAGATTACGGCAACCAGAATGAACATGGGGAGGGTGGTAGAGAAGGCCAGCATTATCATGGCTATGATTTGGGCGATGAGGCAAGGGAAGATCACCTTTTCTCTGGGGTAGAGATCTAATATCCTTCCACCAAGGGCGCGACCGAAAATAAGAGTGATGGCCATCGCGGCGAAAAAGAGACCAGGATTGGCCATTCCATGATTCAGGGCATGAAGAGGAAAGAAGGCCGTGACTGCCCCCCAGATCATGCTGCCCATGAAGGCCATGATGGCCGATGGAAGGGCTACACGACTCAAGAAGGGTTGGTCCTGCAAGGAATGTTTCTCCAAAGGATCGACCTCCCTTTTTTCCAATTTGAGGGTGATGCATAGAGATCCTAAAGATAAGATTGTGCAGATGATGAAGAGGACGTGGAAATCGAAGAAGTTCATAAGGGCTACACCGAAAGAAGGGGCGAGAGCAAAAGCGACATTGATGGCAAGATAAAAGTAACTGATGCTCTGCCCTCGATGGGCTTCGGGGCTGATCCGGGAGACCAATGTGAACGAAGCTGTGGCAAAGAAGGCCAATCCAATCCCTTGAAGAATTCTGACGATCAGGAAGGGCCAAAAGGGTTTGGCGATGAGATAGGCGATCGACGAGAAGGCATAGAGAAGGGTTCCTGCGATCATGAAGTTTCTCTCAGGAATTTTTAGAAGGGCCCTTCCGATCAGAGGCCTCAGGATCAATGAAGAAACGCTGAGGGCCCCGACGAGAATGCCGATTCCTGCCTCTGTGGATCCCAATCTTGAGAGGTAGATCGGGATGGTGGGGATGAGGGTGAAGAAAACAGAGGAAAAAGCAAATTGGGCAAAGAAACAGAGAACAAAATCTCGGGTTAATATTTTTTGCGTCGCCATATCTTATTCTCGATTATGTAGAAAATAACCCTATTATCTCCCTTTCCCCTTGAGGGAGAGGGTGCGGGTGAGGGGGGAAACAGCCTGTTCACCCCCACCTCAATCCTCCCCCGTCGAGGGGGAGGATAGTTCTTGGTAGTTTTCATGGTTCGAGGGTGTCATACCCGTCATGAAAAATTATTTTAAATTTATAACATCCCTTTTGTAAAGGGATTTGAACATTTGGCCGTTGGTTCTAAATTCAGATTGACAGTCATTTGATTTCTGTTGATAATTCTAATCCAACATGGAGTGAAAGGAGGCTTATTCATGGCAAATCCAGAGAAGGTGATTTTAAAAATTGTTTCGGTGAAAGGGACCTGTGCGGCCGGGCATTACGCGGGCCAGGAGTTTGATCTGAGTAAGGATTTTCTCTTGGGACTATCAGGAGATTCCCGAGCCATTTGCCCGTCTGCTTTTCATGCTATCTTTCCCTCATGGCGGGTGCTGCGGCATGGGGGAGAATACCCCTGGGAAGAGGATCGAGACAAAACATCCATTGCCTGTCCTGATCCATTCAATCCCGTGGTGATGGAACTCCGAAGGGTAAAAGAGTAATATTAAAATTCATATTGATACTTTGAATCCACCCCATTAGACTGTTCCGAAATTATAAGGAGGCGCTATGAAGACAGAATTTAAAACACTTTTGTTTGACGTTCGGGATAACGTGGCTCACATTACTCTCAACCGTCCCGATGCGGCCAACTCGATTAATGAGGAGATGGGCAAGGATCTGATGCACGCCGCATTGTGTTGCGACGAGGATCCTGAGATTCGGGCAGTGTTGATCTCCGGGGCAGGGAAGATTTTTTCTGGTGGGGGTGACCTGAAAGCCTTTTCGTCTAAAGGGGATCAGTTGCCTTATCACGTAAAGGAGATTACCACCTACCTCCATGCTGCCATGTCACGGTTTACGCGGATGGACCCTCCGGTGGTTGCGGCAGTGCATGGAGCCGTAGCAGGGGCAGGAATGAGCATTGCCATTGCCTGCGATATTGTCATCGCGGCTGAGACGACCCGTTTCACGGTGGCATACACCCGGGCTGGGCTGGTGCCGGATGGCTCTTCAACCTATTTTCTTCCTCGCATCGTTGGTCTCAAGCGGGCTTTGGAGCTGACGCTCACCAATCGCATATTCTCTGCGCAGGAGGCGTTGCAGTGGGGTCTCGTCACCCGCGTGGTGCCGGACCATGAATTTCTGGCGCAGGCAAGGGCCCTTGCCGTCCAGCTTGCCAATGGCCCGACGCGAGCCTATGGGATATCCAAGCGATTATTACATAGTGGTTGGGCTGAAACCTTGGAGACCCAGATGGAAAATGAGAGCCAGGCGATTGCCAATAGTGCCCGGACTGCAGATGCACGGGAGGGGATCACCGCCTTCCTCGAAAAACGTCCACCCAAGTACAAAGGACAATAAAGTTACTTGGGTTAGATGGTTTCTTGAGTTTATTGTTTTTCTTGATTAACCCATGGTTGAACCTAAGAAACCCGAAACCCAATGAACCCAAAAAACCCAAAAAACAAAAAATTCTTGAACTTCTTTTGGGTATCTCTTATAAAGTGGTCACCTTTGAGAAGCAAGGATAAGTCATGCAGCGAGAAGTGATCAAGGCGAATATCGTGGTTTTTATTGCCAGTTTCTGCACGCTGGTCATTGAGCTGGTCGCAGGAAGAATCATGGCTCCTTATGTCGGGGTCTCTCTCTATACCTGGACGAGCATTATTGGGGTGGTCCTTGCTGGCATCAGCATTGGAGCGTATCTGGGAGGCAGAATTGCCGACCGATATCCTCGGTCCTCCACACTCGGCTGGCTCCTCTTCCTTTCCGGCTTAGGGGCATTTTCCATTTCACCGCTGACCAATTTGATTGGTGGGGCCCAATTTCACACGAGCCTGATGACACGGATTTTGCTGATCACCACTATTATCTTTTTTGTCCCTTCCTGTCTCCTCGGGATGATCTCGCCCGTTGTGGTCAAATTGACCCTCAACAATCTTGAGAAGACAGGCAATGTTGTTGGAAAGATCTATGCCTTCTCTACGCTCGGCTCTATCCTCGGGACATTTGCCACGGGATTCTTCCTCATCTCATGGATGGGGACACGGCACATCCTTCTGACGATGGGGATCATTCTGATCCTTTCTGCTTTCATCTTTGGAGGTTTTTTCAGGAGTAGAAAAACCCTTGCCCTCTGTTTCCTCTTCCTCTTTCTTTTCGCTCTTTTACCCCTCATAGGATTGCATGTCTATGCCACCACCCACCCAGAAGAGTTTTCCTTTTCCACCTCTCCCATCGAATCCATTAGGAAAATGGTTGGCTATGCCTTCAAGTCTCCTGTAGAGGAGGCCTATTTTTGGAAGGAGAGCGATTACTATACGATTAAATTAAAGAGGAGTATTAGGGGGGACAATGGAAATCCCTTGGAGTCTCTGGTTCTTGATCATCTGGTTCACTCTTATACAGATTTAAAGGATCCCCTCTATATCGAGTATGAATATATCAGGATGTATGAAGAGATGGTGAGATGGCAGGCGAAGAAGCGGAAATCTTTTAAAACTCTCTTTGTGGGGGGAGGAGGTTATACCTTCCCTCGTTTTATCGAGGTCAAATATCCCGAGGCGGAGATCCATGTGGTGGAGATCGATCCGGAGATCACACGAGTGGTGAAAAGATATCTGGGCGTTTCAGAGAATAGCAGAATCCGTTCCTTCAATGAAGATGGCCGATGGTTCGTGATGAATTGTAAGGAAAAAGGGACCTATGATTTTATCTTTGGAGATGCCTTTAATGACCTTTCGATTCCTTATCACCTGACCACCCAAGAATTTGCCATGCAATTAAAAGATCTTCTCAAGCCGGATGGATTGCTTCTGGCTAATGTAATTGATAGTTTCAAAAAAGGGGCCTTCATGCCTTCCTATATCCGAACCTTAGAAGAGGTGTTTGGAAAAGGAAATGTCCAACTCCTGACTCTGACTTCGGATTACGAGAAGATTGGAATCAGCACGTTTGTAGTGGTGGCGAGTCCACAGAAATTAGATATGGGCGATTTCGTCAGGGGGTTGAAAGGAAAGAAAAGAGCGATGACCTCCCACGTCATGCCTCAAGACCGATTGCAGGAATATTTAAAAGAACGTTACTCCGTGATTCTCACGGATGATTATGTGCCGGTGGACAATTTGATTGCCCCCATTTTCGAAGAGCGATTTGGCTATCGGCCATAAGGGAGTGATTCGATTAGATTGACAGAGCTTAGGTTCCCAGATAAAATGAGAAACAATCCTTCATTAAAAGGACGAAGGTATGGATGAGAAAAAAGACTTTGTGATGGTGACCGTGTCCGGCCCGGACCAACCAGGGATTACCTCCTCTTTTAGTCGAATTCTCGTGGACAATCAGGTGGAGATTGTGGATATCGAACAGGCCTCTCTACAGGATTTTCTGGGCCTTTCTTTCCTTTTGGACATGAGCGGAGCCAAGCAATCCAAGGATGGGGTTCTGAAAGACCTTCTCTTTGAGGCCAGCCGACTTCGCCTGACACTCAACTTCAGACTCTTTTCCGAGAAAGAGATGAAGGCCAGAAATAGCAAGAACCTCTTCATCCTGACCTATTTTGGCCAAACCCAAGCCCTTGCAGAGATTTCCAATATCCTGGCCGAGGAAAACGCCAATATTGAAATGATCAGCAATCTCACCCGTCACTGTGCCATGTGTGTCGAGTTGACCATTAATGTCAATCAGGCAAAAAATCTCAGCCGATTGAAGTCAAGGGTGCTCGCCAAGAGTCATGAGCTCAATATTGATCTGGCCCTCCAGAAGATGGAGGCCTATCGTAAAAACAAGCGTCTCGTCTTTTTTGACATGGACAGCACTCTGGTAGACATGGAAATTATTGATGAGATGGCTAAAAGGGCAGGGGTCTTTAAAGAGGTTTCAAGAATTACGGAAAAGGCGATGAGAGGGGATATCGATTTCGAAGAATCCCTGACCCAGCGTGTGGCGCTCCTTAAGGGATTGAAGGTGGAGGAGTTGGAGAAGATTCGGGGGGACATGAAACTCTCGGAAGGGGCAGAAGATTTAGTGGACACCCTGAAGCGATTGGGTTTTAAACTGGGTTTGGTGAGTGGAGGATTTGATTATTTTTCTGACTTCCTGAGAGAAAAATTGGGTCTGGATTTTTCCTATGCGAATCAACTGGAGATCAAGAACGGAGCCCTGACGGGTAAGGTGTTAGGAAAGATTGTGGATAATACCTATAAGGCGAAGATCGTCAATCTGGTGTCCAGTGAGCAGGGTATCCTTTTAGATCAGACCGTTGCCATTGGCGATGGGGCCAATGATGTGTTGATGTTAGGCCAAGCTGGCCTGGGCATTGCTTATAATGCCAAGGAGAAACTCGAACGAGCGGCCAATATGAGTCTGGGCCGAGCCCGCCTCAAGAATATCCTCTATATCTTAGGCATCTCCGAAGAAGAAATGGGAGACTGGAGCGTTTGTGAACGTCCCATCTGATCCTCGCTCATCGATCCATTGATTTTTATAAAAATGTGCCAGAATAC
>DCVM01000050.1 GCA_002327985.1 Syntrophaceae bacterium UBA2188
TCAAACATGAAGAGTCCTGTCTTTTTTTCAGATTTGAGAGTTGAATCTAAGAAAACCCTTCTGGATAAATTGGATATCCTTTTGGATCGGGTTGATTTGAAGGGAAAGATCAAAGAGAGGGATCTGGTGGCGATCAAACTCCATTTTGGAGAGAAGGGAAATACAGCCTATGTTCGCCCCATCTTCTTAAGAAGGGTGGTGGATCGAGTCAAACAATTCAAGGGAAAACCTTTTTTAACCGATACCAATACTCTCTATATTGGAACCCGGACTGAAGCGGTCTCACATTTGACCACTGCTTTTGAAAATGGATTCACAGAATCTGTCATCAATGCCCCGATCCTAATTGCAGATGGTCTGAGGGGAAACAATGCGACGAAGGTCCGGATCGACAAGCCCCTATTTAAAGCCGTTTCCATCGCCCGTGAGATCCACATGGCAGATGTCCTGATCACAGTCACCCATTTTAAGGGTCACGAACTTTCTGGATTTGGGGGGGCACTAAAAAATCTTGGAATGGGGTGCTCCAGCCGTGAAGGAAAGTTGAGTCAACATTCAAATATCTCACCCAAAGTCAAAGGGAAAACCTGTACAGGATGCGAGACCTGCTTGAGTTGGTGTCCACAATCGGCGATCTCAATGGTCTCCTCCGAGTCAGGGCCTGAAAATAAACCTTCGATCGCCTTCATCGATTCTAAAAAATGCATCGGGTGTGGTGAATGTATTCTCGCCTGCCCTTCAGGAGCCATTCAAATCCAATGGAACGAGAGCATCCCCATCTTCCAAAAGAAAATGGTGGAGCACGCCTATGGAGCCGTTCAAAAGAAAAAGGGAAAGGTTCTTTACCTCAACTTTCTCACTCAGATCTCTCCGGCGTGTGACTGTTATGGGTATTCCGATACACCCATTGTTAATGATATTGGCATTCTTTCTTCTGAGGACCCGGTTGCGATTGATCAGGCTTCGGTTGATTTGGTGAACGGAGAGACGGGAAACCGATCCTCTAAACTCCCTGGAGCCTGGGAACCTGGAGAAAATAAATTTCGTGCGATTTATCCAGAGGTGGACTGGAACATTCAACTTGCCTATGCCGAAGAGATCGGGATGGGAACACGGGAATATGATTTGTTTAAGATCTAATCGGAACGTATACAAAAAAACGTGAACCCGTCCCCAATTCCTAATACTTCACTTCCCTCAGAAATAACCCGTGGGCGGGGGCGGTGGGACCTGCTTTTTTTCTATCCTTTAATGTGAGGATTTTCTGGAATTCCTCAGGATTGATCTTCCCTTTCCCCACTTCCACTAACGTCCCCACGATGGATCTCACCATCTGTTTTAAAAACCCATTGGCCTCGATCTCAAATCTGACGAGACCACCTCGACCCCTTTTCCACTCCGCCCGAATCACCCTCCGGACAGCTGTTCGAGTAGGCGTACCCACGGATCGAAACGAAGAAAAGTCGTGTTCCCCAATCAACCATCGGGTTGATTTCTTCATTTCTGCCAAATTTAATTTCTGAGGGATATGCCATATATACCCCCGATGAAAGGCTGACCGGAGATTTCGGTTGAGAATTCGATATTCATAGATTTTGCTTTTTGACTGCTTTCGGGCATGAAAACCTTCATCAACCTCTTCTATCTTCCGAATTACAATATCATGAGGGAGGAGACTGTTGAGAGCCCTTTGCATCGATTGGATATCCATTTGGCCCTGTGTCTTGAAGTGAGCGACCTGGCCTAATGCATGGACTCCCGAATCCGTCCTTCCGGAACCAAATAATTGGATGGGCCCCCCGGTAAGAAGGCCTAATTTTTCTTCGAGAATCCCCTGAATGGTTGGGCCTTTGGTTTGGACCTGCCATCCCTGATAATTCGTTCCATCGTATTCAATCAGAAGTTTAATATATCGCATCACTCATCTGAACTCCAAGTAATCAGTGGTCAAAAATAACCAGTTATCAGTTACCAGTCGCTAACCAGTAATGACTGATTACTGTTTATTGTCATTGGTCAATTACCTACTGCCTTCTGCTTTCTGCCTACTAATCTTAACACCCACCCCGGTTTGATCGAAATAGCCCCTTCCGGGCAGACCTCCAAGCAACAAAAACAGCGAATGCATTGTTTATAATCAAAAACCATATCCTTTACCTGGTTAGATAAAGCCTTCGGAGGACAGATCTCCGTGCATTGATCACACCGTTTGCATCTCTCTTGATCAATTATGGGTTTGGAGGTCAACGCGTTCTTTAATGCCTTACTTAAAAATCTTGGGAGACCCCAATCGATCTGAGAAAGAGTGGGTAACTTGAAATTGGAAATCCTCACCTCTTCCACCCTCTCCCCCAACACCTCAATTTTATCTTCCCCTATCCCCTGTTCAAGGGCTACTCGATTCGTCAACAAAGTCCTTCTTGAAATCCCTAAGAGATCACATGCAATCTGATCCAAACTCAGCGAGTCCCTGCTTGCTAAAATCAATCCCATTTCAATCGGTTGACCGCTGTTCGGCCCATTCCCCTCCATTCCCACAATCCCATCTAAGATTGTAAGGGAAGGTTGGATAATCTGATAAACATCAAGAAGTATTTGTGCAAAAGCCTTTCGATCATCCCCTACCTTAAGATGCCATAAGGCTTTTCTTGATCCAGGAATGCATCCAAAGAGGTTCTTTACCCCAAGAGTGAGTAGCATCTGTGCGTGGGTTTTCCATTTCGGAAGGTTGATGACAACATCCGCTTCCAAAACCGTCTGGTCAATCTCTAACTGTTTAAAGATTTTCCCTCCTTCTTTGAAAGGGAGAACAGGCCTGTTAAATTCTACGAGAGAACATTTCATCTCATCGGCCATGGCCTTGATCCCAGCTTTCTCAGCCGTCCTTGTCAAACTTCCAATGGAAGGGCTATCCCCGATGAAAGGAATCCCTCCAACCTCTCGAATGATCTGGATCATCCCTTTTACGATGGCCGGATGGGTGGTGACAGCTTTTTCCGGACTCTTCCCGTAGAGAAGGTTGGGTTTAAGAAGAACCCGATCACCCCTCTTGATAAAGGTCTGAATTCCTCCGATCAGGTTAATGGACTGCCGGAGTCCATCCAACACCCTGTCGACATCATACCCTGGGCATCTGACAATGGAAACGGAAGATTTCATTTATCCCAGATTTTCTTTCCCTGTGATTTCTTGAATCAAGATCTCGATGACTTCGGTTTTTCTGAGGAGCTCTGGTGGGATGTCTCCGTAGTTTCCCTCTGGTTGATACTTTTCCGTCATCTTTTCAAGAAGGCCCTTCTTTTTATTCTGGTCCTCGACGAAGGTGGCCTTTCCCTTAATCAGGATGCTTCGATAATAATAGCCGGCTTGACAGGCAGTCTCACTTGCCACCCTATAAGCAACAGGCTCATCGATCTCAAAACAGACAGGACTTCCCCGATGAACATCTTCGATCTTCTCCCCTTTCATGGAAGAATGAATATAAATCTTCCCATCCCCGTAAAGAAAATTCACAGGTTTAATGACTGGGAAACCTTTCTGATTGACTGTGGCAATTCTCCCAACCAGTGATTGCTCCAGGAGGGCGATTACCGTCTCTCTCTTTTTCAATTCCCTCTCTCGGTGTCGCATCGTTTTCCTCTTCAATTTAATCGGAGAACCTAACCACCCCTTCCCTGAAAAGGGGAACCAGAGGGATCATGTTGATCTGGCAGCAATAAGCGAGGTCATCTCTGAAACCTCTGCTAATCAGTTCTTTGCCGTGATGCGAAAGGTGAAAGGCTTCGATAGGATCATCTTTAAATCTTTGATAAAGGATTTTGGCACATTGGGAGGCATCGGTTAAAACAATGGGGGGTGCCCCTTTTTGGGTGATCAATTCGATCAACATCCCTCCGCAGATCGTGTCTTCCAGAGAAAGATTCCCTCCATCTCCTGAAGGAAAGATGAGAAGGTCCCTGTCCGATTTAAGGCATCTCTGTGCTGTTGCTTCAATATTTAAAAAGCTTCCAGCCAAAATCTCTTTCCCTGAAGAAACCATTCGAAACGCTTTGGTCCCATTGGTGGTAGTCAGGATTAACTTTTTTCCCTTGACTCTTTCTGCGACATACTCCCTGGGAGAATTTCCTAAATCAAACCCTGGAATCTTTTGGCTCTCCCTCTCCCCTCCCAACAGGACAGACCCCCGAGGAAAAACCTTGGCCATTTGAAAGGCTTCTTCTACGGTAGCGATAGGAATAATCTCCGAGGCTCCCTGTGACAACGCCTGGACCATCACAGAAGTTGCCCGGAGAACATCGATGACCACCACCACTCGATCAGAAAGAAGGTGGGGATTGGGGGGAAAAGGTAAAAACTGGATATCAATTTGCATCAGAAAGAATTATCATATCCATTATTCCATTGCAAGTTGCTTTAAAAATAAGGTGTAGGCCACCCTCTCTGTCATCTCCCAGCATAGCTTTATAAAATTTACTTCAACCATTTTTAAAAAAGTTGCCTTTTGTTAATCAAGATGTTAAAGAATTATCAAAAGTTACTCAGATAGAAACAGCCTCCCGCTCTTACACAAAAAATGCAAAAGACAGCCTATGTTCTCTTATTGGTTTTCCTCCTGGGGACCTACATTACAACCCCCTTAGGCACCGCCGGCCAAGAATTTCCTGTATCCCCTCCGCCTTTGACAGAGGGGATTTATCCTTGCAGTCATTGTCATGACTCGATGGACGTGAACCGAAATAAGAGATCCTTAAAGGAGGAGCATGCCCAGATCAAGCTACACCATGCCGAGACCATGAGGTGGTGCCTTGATTGCCATGATACAAAAAATCGAGACAGGCTTCGACTCTACAATGGAGAGTTGATCGGGTTTAATGAAAGTCATCGGCTTTGTGGGGAATGTCACGGAAACCTTTATCGGGATTGGAGAGCGGGAATCCACGGGAAAAGGACCGGTCACTTTTCGGGATCTGGCAAAAGAACCTACTTTCTCTGTGCTCACTGCCATGATCCTCATGAGCCAAAATTTAAACCGATCAAACCGGAGCCTCCACCCTTTTCCCCAGCAGTTAAAAAACATGAAAAATAGACCATACACCCGAAGAGAATTTATTCGTA
Organism: Syntrophaceae bacterium UBA2188; assembly: GCA_002327985.1. GTDB lineage: Bacteria > Desulfobacterota > BSN033 > BSN033 > UBA1163 > UBA1163. The sequence goes on from DCVM01000050.1 coordinate 5,116, forward strand.
ATCTTTCACTGACCACCTTGGCAGGTCTTTCTCTTCCTCTTCTCTCGTCGTGTACCAAGGAGGAAGTGGAGGACTTCTTGCAGAAACATTTCCACGAAATGACCGAAGAAGAAAAGAAAACCGCCATTGCGAAGCTGGAGCAGAGATACCTTCAAAAATATGGGAGGAAATTTCAGATCAGCACAAAGGTAGCCCTTCCGGATACCCTGTGGGGTTATGGGCTGGAGCTTTCACGATGCATTGGTTGTCGAAGATGCGTCTATGCCTGCGTAAAAGAAAATAATCATTCCCGCCATAATCCCCAACTACACTGGATTAGAGTCCTTAGACTCAAAAGAGGAAACCTGATCAATCTTGAAAACTCTGAGCATTACTATAATCCTGACCTGGTTCCGGAGAAGGGATTCATTTATCTCCCTGTCCAGTGTCAGCAATGTGAAAATCCTCCCTGTGTGAAGGTCTGTCCTGTTCACGCAACCTGGCAAGAACCGGATGGGATCGTTGTAGTGGATTATAACTGGTGCATTGGCTGCAGGTACTGCATCGCAGCCTGTCCCTATAAAGGAAGAGTATTTAACTGGGCAGAGCCAAATATTCCTAAAGAGGAGATCAACCCCTCTGTCCATTATTTTGGAAATAGACCCAGAATGAAGTGTGCGGTGGATAAATGCACCTTTTGTATCCAACGGGTGAGGTCGGGAAGATATCCAGCCTGTGTGGAGGCCTGTCCGACAGGAGCGAGGAAATTTGGTAATCTTCTCGATCCCCATAGCGAAATTCGGTATATTATTGATCGAAAACGGGTATTCCGGCTCAAAGAAGATTTAGGGACAGAGCCGAAATTTTATTACTTCTTTGAAGCATAAGAAAACGGATGGAAAAGCTCCGGGATTTGCTAAAGGAGACATGGCATTTTTATAAGAAGACCTTGATCCTTGTGATCAAGGGAAGCACGTTGTACTATACGTGGTGCTTCTTTCTCCTCGCCATTATTATTACAGGCTTCCTCTTCTACTTGAAACAACATGAAATTGGGTTAATCGCAACGAACATGAACGACCAGGTGTCCTGGGGTCTTTACATTGCCAATTTCACTTATCTGGTCGGGGTAGCGGCAGCGGCAGTTCTACTGGTCATTCCTTCTTATGTCTACCACTTCAAACCAATCAAAGAGATCGTCGTCCTCGGTGAACTTTTTGCTGCTTCCGCCATCGTGATGGCCATTCTTTTTGTGATGGTTGACCTTGGAAGGCTTGATCGGTTCTGGCACATGATTCCTTTTATCGGATCGATGAACTTTCCCCAATCCCTTTTAGCCTGGGATGTTCTTGCCCTCAATGGCTATTTATTTTTAAATCTTCTTATTCCTATCTACCTCTTAATTAAATTCTACTACCATAAAGAACCCAACTGGAAATGGATCCTTCCTTTCATCTTAGCCTCCATCCCAATGGCTGTCGCCATTCACACGGTCACAGCCTTTCTCTATAATGGTCTCCCGGCCCGGCCCTTCTGGAATGCGTCGATTTTAGCCCCGCGGTTTCTGGCAAGCGCTTTCTGCTCCGGCCCTGCCATCATCATCATTATTTTTCAGATCATCCGAAAGGTATCCGTGCATCATATCGAGATTGAGGATAAGGCTCTTTTTAAAATTGGAGAACTGATCGCCTACGCCATGTTTCTCAACCTCTTTCTCCTTTCGGCTGAGTTATTTAAAGAATATTATTCTCAAACGGTCCATATTGCATCCTTTCGGTACCTGTTCGAAGGCCTCCATGGCCATAACCAACTCGTGCCCTGGATATGGGCGGCGATGTCGATGAATGTCATCGCCTTCATTATCTTCTTAATTCCTATTACAAGAAAGCGGTTAAGCACTCTGAATTTAGGCTGTATTCTCGTGATCATTGGAGTCTGGATTGAAAAAGGGCCAGGCTTTGTCATCCCGGGGTTTGTCCCGGATCCCCTAGGCGAGATCTATGAGTATATTCCAAATAGTTTAGAGCTAATGGTCTCTTTTGGAATCTGGGCGTTGGGGCTCCTCATCTTCACCCTTCTAATGAAAGTGGCCATTCCCATTATGAGCGGTGAATTTAGCTATGGGAAATATGAAAAAGAAAAACCTATTTTTTTAAAAAGATCAGGAATTTTAGGGGGAAACAGGGTAAGTTTGATCTGCCTGTGAGGGATGGAGAAAGCATTTAACACAATTTGCGAGGGCAACGTAGAACTCATTATCTGTGGAATCCCTTAATTGTGAGCAGAAGATAGGAACCCATGACTTTAGAAATCTTTCTAAAAACACTTTTTGTTTTTCATTGAATGCCGAGGCCTTGCCAAATTCGGACTTTCCTAAGGCCTCGATTTCTTTATAAATTAAATAATACATGAATTCGAATTCAACACTAATATGGTCGGGAAGTTCTTTGAAGTCGTCGTCAATGGAGAGTCCAGCCTTTTTATACATGGCTGCCACCTCCATGGTGGAGTCCCCCCATACTCTCTTCCCTTCGTCCAGGTAAACCGACCCATAAGGCGGAGCCTTCAGTTCATAAGGCCCGACGAAGAGTTTTGCATATTCAATGGTTAGCTCATCCTCGCTGCATTTCAAAAAGGATTCCGCCATCTTTTTTGAAAAAGGGGCTGCATCGGGACAAACCTGTTCCAAAAGGGAAGTCAAGTTTTGAAACACCTTTTCCTGGACGAAAACGGGTTTGTGGGGTTTGTAAAAGCAGGCTGCTAAAAGCCTAAAGCATTCCCCCCTCCGCTTTTCATCCAGAATTTTTTCTTTCGAATTCAAGTTGCCACCTTCTGTGAAGCTTTAGAAAATAAAGGGTGCGACCAGAATCTGTTCCTGTTCCTGGTCCTATCCTTCGCGGATAATATGGATTTAAGCTTTTTTAGCCTCTGCCCTGAAACTTCTTATATAATAAACATTGGGTTGCGTACCCCTTTCCTTATCTTTCAAAAGGTCTCCCTTATTGTTTTTCAGTCGAAATGCCTTATGTTTTTTTAGCAACTGACTCACCTCGCTGTTTCGGTCATTGAGGTCTCCGAAAACCCTTGCTTTCGATGGGCAAGAGGAAACACAGTAGGGTTGTTCCCCACGAACGACTCGATGCTCGCAGAAGATACACTTTTCAACAATATCTCCCCTTCTCACGCTTGCATAATCGGGATGCTTATAAAGGGTTCTGTGGGGAGGAGTATCTCCTGCTCTCTTGGTGATCTCCGCCCCCGAAGCTGTTCCTCCCTTGAACGCCTCAAGCGAATCCTTGTAGAATTTGTGAGGTTCATCATGGTTGAAACTGATCACGCTGTAGGCGGCTTTTTCTTTGTCGACATCTTCAGCGCTGTAAGGACAAGCTTCCTGGCATTGGCGGCACCCGATACATCTCTCGTTATTATGCATGGTGATGCCGTTCCCGTGCTTGTACATCGCTTTCGGTGTAACGGGGCAAGCCTTCACGCACGGGGCATCGGTACAATGATTGCACAAAACCGGCATGATGGAATACTTAACGTTTGGAAACTGGCCCTCTACCTTCGTGATAAAATCTGCCCAATTAAACGTCTGCCCCTGAGACCTGTCCGGTGTGTTGTTTTCTGTCTTGCAGGCCACACCGCAAGCCCCGCATCCGGTGCACTTCAGTAAATCAATCACCATTGCCAGTTGTTTCTTAGCCACGGGTTCTTACCTCCTCTCCCTTAAACCTTCTCAATTTTCACACCGGTGAACCCACCATTTCGGGCGGTGGCACCGCTCAGGTAATCATAATCATCCGGCATGATCTCGTTGAAGTTTGCACCTCTCGGTTCGAACGTGGTGTAGTTCTTCGTCCCAACACGACCATAAGACCAGTGCCCCTGGCCATAGCATTTCGCCACCGAGCCGGGACGCACCCCTTCCCAGAGGCGGGCGCGAATCTCGAGACTGCCGATGGTGGAAATCACCTTTACCCGGTCGCCTTCCTTGATACCGAGTACTTTGGCATCCGAAGGGTTGATATGAATCACATCTTCATTGTTGAGATCGCCCGGATCGCATTTTTTGAACGCATGGTACCATGTAAGGTTGGCACTCCGGCCTTCACGGTTAAGCCTGGATTTCATATCAATGAGGTCAAAAGGATATTGACTGCGGTCGCCATGCCTTCGAGGAGATTCATAATGAGGCACGAATGCCTTCTCTCCGCGCGCCTCGTAGTTTGTCGCTTCCAGTACACCATCAACCGTTGTCTTATTTTTATCGGCGTGCTCGGTGAGGGCCTTCTTGAGAGTTTCGCTGTAGAACTCAAACTTCTTTGTCACGGTGGGAAAGTTACCCTGCTCGGGTGTACCCCATTTCTTTCGGAACTCAAAGCGCGGGGAGTTGACAACCCCTTTTTTCCTGAAATCTTCCCAGCCCTCGGGCCGGTCGCCCTTGTAATCCTTATTCTGTGTGGGGTCCCATGCTTTCTGGCTACGAATCTTTGTAGCGTAAAGAGCGAATTCCTCGGCCTTTGTTGGGCTTTTCCCGGTTTCGGGATCCTTATATTCATGATAGAGCCAGTCATAGATATTTGAAAAACCTTTGGCCTTGAGCTTTTCTCCCAGAAGCCACACGATTTCGGTTTCAGCGCTCTTCACATCAAACATTCGTTTAATGGCAGGTTGGTGGATCGAGATATGGCCGTGCATGTTTCCCTTATTGCGAGAAATAGCCCAATCTTCCGAGTGGTGTAACGCAGCGGGTAATATGATATCCGCAAACTGTGTCATTTCGGAAACGATGGGAACGATATGAACAAAGAAGGGAATTTTCGCCATGGCCTTGTCCCAACGTCCAGCTCCTGTGCCGGAGAAATTGAAGTTGTTGAAGTAACCGATGGCGACCTTGATGTCATAGGGGTCATTTTTGAGGAGGGCATTGGGCACATTATTGGTGGACACTCCACTGCCGGGCTTACCGGATGCAAGGTTGGGGAATTTAAGAGTGCCCCTCTGGTCAATCTTTTTATGTTTCATTCCAGCCTTGGCCAAATCATCCTGATATTTGTCGAACTTGGGATAACTGCTGCTCGGAGCACCTGCACCGGTGACTATGCCACCTTCATTGTCGCTGGCGCCAACCAGGCCGTTGAGGGCGTGGATGGCCAGTGCAGCGTATGTCCCGCGCGGCATCATGGTCGGTCCATACCAGATGGCGCAGTGGGGAGAGGCCTTGGCAAACCCTTTTGCCACACGAACAATCTGCTCTTTGGAAAGTCCTGTGATAGCCGCTGCCCAATCAGGTGTTTTATCCTTCAGTTCGATGTTCCACCACCTTATAAGGCCATGGGTATGCTTTTCAGCAAAAATGCCTTCGTCAATGGTCTTTCCGGCTTTGAACTGGTTTTTGCCGTCTTTGAAATCACCAACAAACTCCTTATTCCATAATCCTTCGGTTAAAATCACATGAGCCACTGCTGTGGCAAGCGCTCCGTCTTCACCAGGTTTGATTGGCAACCATTCGTGGGCCTTGGCCGCGGTGTTGTTCATGCGGGGGTCTACGACCACCACGGTACCTTCTTCAAGAAGGCGGCTCAGTTTTAGAGTGGTATTGGGGACATGTCGGTTGGATGAGACAGGATCGCAGCCCCAGACGATCAGATATTTCATTTTATCAAGATCGTAATCGGAGTATCCCCAAAAACCTTCTGTAAAGAAACGTCCCATCTTCTCGACCTCAGCACACAGGGCACTGTGAGAAATATTATTGGGTGAGCCAATCATCTTGGTCAAGTGATCATAAAGGATCGTATTATGATCCGAATAGCGTCCACGCATGAGCAGGTATTTATGCGTTTCATTATTTTTACGCAGTTCCAATATCTTGTCGGCCACCAGGTCTATAGCCTCATCCCATGAGATGGGAATAAATTTCGGATCGATCCCTCTGCCCTTCTGCGGGTTGGTTCTTTTCATGGGAACCTTGATCCGGTCGGGGTCATAAATCTGCTGGAGGATCAGATGGCCTCTCACACAGCAGTAGCCGTTGTTGACTTTGCTAAGCGGATTGCCACGGACCTTGACAGCCCGTCCTTCCTGGACGAATATTTCAATGGGGCACCATTGCGTGCATCCCTGACAGGTTGAGGGTATCCATTCCCCACCTTCCGGTGCCCCCTGACCTTCTCGTAGGTCTTTCCCATTTGCAAAGGCATTGAGGGAAGGAGTCCCGAGCGTGACGGCTGCACCAGCAACTAAGCCTAACCTTAGAAAGTCTCTTCTCTTAATCTCCATCCTTGTCTCCTTTCCTTCCAATGAGCGAAAGCAGGCTTTGACACTCTACGCTGAAATCCGTTAAGAACTTATCCGATCCAAAAAGTTTAAATGACTGTCTTTTAGAGCAACCTCTCCTGTCGTGGCTAATCCCTAACAAGCGCCGCTATAGATATTCGTTTGGCCATGAAAAGATGTATGATTCAATCCTTGAGGGGCCCCACCCAACTGGCGATATCTAATCCACAATCACCGCGCCATCTGATATTATGACCACCGTAATAAAATATTACTTTAAAATATACCACAATGTGGTATAATTGTCAATAAGAGTAGATGAACCATTAATCGGTTTATTTTATCCTTTTCAGTGGAGAGAAAAACCTTATGGACGCGAATGAGTTTCAATCTATTCGGCATAAACTCTTAAAGACTCAGAGGCAGATGTCTGAGCTTTTAGGAGTATCGCTCAAGGCAGTCCAGAGTTTCGAACAAGGGTGGCGAAGCATCTCTCCCTATATAGAGCGGCAGGCACTATTTCTCCTTGCCATGAAAATGGAATCGCAACAACCACTGCCTCCTTGCTGGGAAGTACGGGGCTGTCCTCGCCAGATGCAGGATGCCTGCCCGGCCTGGGAATTTAAAAGCGGGCATCTCTGTTGGTTCATTAATGGTACAATCTGTCAGGGAAAACATCGAAAGAGCTGGAGTCAGAAAATGGCTCTGTGCAAAACATGTAAGGTTTTCACTTCCTTCATGAAGCATTGGGGCCTCCCTCTCAAACGCAGATCCTATAAACAGAGAGAAAAGAGGATAGAAGGTAATCTTTCAAAAGGGAGGAAACTTCTACCTCCTCATTAAGGCATGAATGAAAAACGGTCTTTTAGGCCAGGCGAGAGGATGATCTTTCCCTCTTGGTCCACAATGAGACACTCCATTCCCCCTATCCTTTGACATAGGGAATATCCCTTTTCAGGTCCAAGGACAAAGACAGCGGTGGACAAGGCATCAGAGATCATCCCCTCTTTAGAAAGGATGGTGACGCTCTGACATGCTTCTGCAGGGAGACCATTTTTCGGATTGAGGAGATGGTGATACCGTTTGCCCTCGTATATAAAATATTTTTCATAATCTCCCGATGTAGCCATCGCCCCCTCCCCGATAGATATCTTGGCCATGATTTTCTCAGGAATCCTCGGATTCTGAATTCCTATTGTCCAGGGCTGACCCCATTTCAACCCTCCTGCTCTTAAATCACCCCCTATGTTCACAATCAGATTTTTATAACCGAGGTTTTTCAAAACCTCAAAAGCTTTATCTACGGCATAGCCTTTCGCAATTCCCCCCAGATCGATAGACATCTCGCCTTTCTTCAAAAAGATTTTTCCTCCCTGATGGATCAGGATGTTTCTGAAACTCACTAAATCTAAACTTTTTTTCAAGTCTTCTTCCGAAGGAGGGTATCCTTTTGCCCTCGCCCGTTGCCAGAGCTCGATAAGCGGACCCACGGTGATATCAAATCCACCTTCAGAACGTTCTGATATGTCTATTGACTTTTTGATGACATGCAACGTCTCCGGAGAAACCTCCACCCATTCATTGCCTGCAGACTGGTTGATCCGGAAGACATCTCCTGATTCGATTTTTGGACTCATTAACTGTTCGATCCTACGAATCTCATGAAAACCCTTCAGGGCTGCCTTCTCCGCCTTCTCTTGATTTTCTCCGATGAGTGCAATTTCAACAACTGTTCCCATGGAGATTTGACGAAACTTAAACAATTCATGGGAATAGGAAAGATAAGGAAAGGTGATCAGAAAGAAAAAGAGAGGTCCAGCATATTTTCTGAATTCAATCCGATGATTAAACTTCTTTGATCTCATTTCCGAATATATCCCTCTTTCTTAATTTTTTCATAAACCTCTTTCGTTTTGTCCAGGCTATCAAAAATGAGGACAGCCGTGATGGTGGCCCCTGAGATCGAATCTACTTTAGGGTCGAACGTAAAGGGTTTAAAGATGGATCTCCCCACCACCCTGTTTTTTAAATTCTTTATATCCTCCTCTGTCCAGTCGAGATTATCGATTTTTGTCAGCTGAATGGGGACAATATCCACCACCTTCCCCTCAGAATCGAAGGTATAAAAGAAAAAGGTATCGTGACAGACATCACAGATGGCCCGTCGAGTTGCCAGTTTTGCAAAAAGATTTTTCTGATGGGACCGAAAATCAACCTTTCCCATATAGATGGGATCTCCATCCTTTAACACTATTTTTTTCACCTCGAGGACTTTCCCCCCTGAAGTTTCCATTCCCTGCTTTGCCTTTATCACTAACTCCTCTTCAGAGAGAGGGGGCTTCAAAGCGTCGCCTTCATAAATTGACCCCTTCTTCGGTTTCAACAAGGCGAAGTCATATTGCAACACCGCTTTGGTCTCCTCGATTGCCCTCTGGGCAGATTCGATTAACCCTAAATGGGTACTCACCACCATCCCTTTCCCTTGGGAGTCCTTTCTGACCCATATTGTGAAAGGTGTTCGAGGGCTTCCGACCGCATTGTGGGCATCGAATTTTGAATCGGGAAGGACGGGATAAGGGATGGCATGCTCTTTTTTATAATGCTCCACTTCCTCCAAGCTATTCCCAGCGGCGATCCCGATGATTTTCACCTTTCCTTTGAGTTTTGGATCTTTTTCAATCAAGGCATGGACTTCATTGAAAATCGGTGCCTGTTTCTGGCAACTGTAACAATAGGTGCTAAGGAATTCGATGAGAAATAGAGAACCGCGGATTTCTCTAAAGGAGAACAAACCTTTCTTAGGGATCCCAAGATAGACTTGTTCACCTTTAGAAAGCACATGCTTAAATGTTAAATCTGGGAAAGGGACCGCAAAACCGATCGATTTTGTTTCTCCATGGACGAGTCCATACAAAACAAAGAAAGAGAGTAAAACGGGTAAGCAATAATGGATAGCTTGTTTTGTTATCATGAACACTCCCCTTTCTTCACCCAGGTGGACATGATTTTCTTACCTGTAGTGAATGAATCATTTCATCTTGTCCGAGGTGCTTTGAACGGTTAGGATCTCCCTTTATTGGGAGGACCAAAGTTTAAAAATTTGGTTCAACATCTCCTTCTTTTTTCTCACCATCTCTTGTTTCGAATTACAACGAACCTGACCGGCAGCTGCCCCGGGGTGGCCATCTCCGATGTTGAGGGTCCGCATGATCTCACCAATATTTTTACTCTGGCCCTGTCTATTTCCATTGATGGAAAGAGACATCGATAAACCAAGATGATTACTCTTGACCCCTTGGTAATCCATCAGGTTATAGACCTCCAACACCCCGAGAGCCTCTGGATAGATTAAAAAGGCAAGGTTTTTGATGAGGTGCGGCCTCCGTTGATAACGGGTGAGATCGATCACGACCACCTCTTTCTTTCCATCTTGTTCAATGAAATAAGAAGCATCCTGAATCATTCGAAGCATTCTCCCCTCTTCTTCTCGATATTGTCTTAACCGTCTCTGAATAAAGTCGAGATGGGATACCTCATCGATGGAACGGTCTCGAATTTGTTGGACTAAGTTTCTCATATAGCTTGCCTGATCCTCCGCCGATTGAAAAGGCGCCTTGAGAGTCAAATCGATTATCTTCCCGGGGGTCTCTCTCCTCCAATCCTCTATCGAGGCATAAGAAAAACTGTCAATGACATCTGCCTCCTCTACAGCCTTCAAGAAATAGAGGGGAAGTTCTTCTCTTTCGGAAAAATAGTCATAGACCACCCGGCTACAGCTTGGTTTTAAATCGAATCGGCCAGGGATCAACTTTGGATCGATCTTTCGAAGTGCCAATTCCTGAAGGTTGCCTTCATGATGATCAAACCAGAGACCACATTGTACAGGATAAGGCAAATCACAGACCACATCTTTCTCTGTGATCGTGATTTGGGAACGAGTAATGGCAAGGGGGCCCGCAAAGGTCACCTTATGAATTTTTAAAACCCATGTGCAGAGGGAGGCGCTCACCATGCCATCGAAATCATTATGGGTGATAATCTTCTCGTACTCCTGTTTATTTGAGTCCAACATCGGTTTCATTGTCCACTCTCTCTATAAAAAATATTAACAGAGAGGAGAAGGGAGGTCAATTTGCCTCTTGACAGGTTTGGAGGCATCGGTTAAGATGAAATTGAATTTCAATTTCAATATTGAGGTGCTCGATGGAAACGGATCTTTTTAAAACACGGATTTCCGAAGAGGGGTTGAAGGCAACCAAACAACGAGAAGAAATCCTCAACATCTTCATGACTTCGTCCGGACATCAAAACCTTGCTCAAATTTATGCTCAGGTTGCCAAAATAAATCCTAAAATCGGCTACACGACCGTTTACCGTACCTTGAAACTCCTGACCCACCTTGGTCTCGCCACGCAACGAAAATTTGCTGACGGGGAGACCCGCTATGAACCGGCTTCGGAAGGAAGCCATCATGATCATCTCATTTGCTTAGACTGCGGAAAGATCATTGAATTTGAAGACCAAACACTGGAAACCCTCCAGAATGGAATTGCCCGGCGTCACCGATTTAAGATCTCTCATCATCGGATGGAGATCTATGGCTGTTGTGAGGAATGTCACCGAAAGAAAAGAATGGGCAGGAGAAAAAGTTAGAGAATGGAATCGTGCAGTAAAACGGAAACCAAACAAACCAACCCTTCCAGCGAAAAATTAATTCTGATTGGAAATCCAAATGTTGGGAAATCAGTCATCTTCAATTACCTCACCGGTAAATACGTGTCGGTTTCAAATTATCCTGGGACAACCGTGGAAGTTTCCATTGGAACGATGACTGCCCGTGGAAAGAAGATCCAAATTCTTGATACGCCTGGCGTCAACTCTCTGATTCCGATGTCGGAGGATGAAAAAGTCACCCGGGACATTCTTCTCAAAGAGCCAAAAAGTTTTCTGATCCAGGTCATGGATACCAAAAACATTCGACGGGGCCTTCTCATCTCCCTTCAACTCTCCGAGATGGGACTTCCTTTTCTTGTCCTCTTGAATATGTGGGACGAGGCTAAAAGCAGGGGGATTGAAATTAAAATCCAGACCTTATCCGAGATATTAGGTGTTCCCGTTCTCAAAACCGTGGCGACAAGACAAAAGGGTCTCGAGAAGATCAAAGAAAATCTTGAAGGTCGATCCGCCTCTTCGATGGTCATCCACTATCCAGAGGCCATTGAAAAAGGGGTCTCACAAATAACCCCCCTCTTACCTGAGGCGTCCATCTCCAAGCGATCTCTTGCCCTGATGCTCCTTTCCGGAGATGAAAGCCTCGCCGAATGGCTTCACCATCACCTTTCAGAAAATGAGATTCTACAAATCGAAAAAATTTGGCAGGAGACCCAACATCATCTCTCTGAACCCATCGGTTACCTGATCAATCAGGCAAGGCTTCGAAAAGGTGACGAACTGCTATCACAAGTGATTAGGTTAAAGGGAGGGGCCCCTCCGTCTATTTCCTCTTTTCTCGGAAATCTTTCCATTCATCCTATCTGGGGATTTCCTATCCTTCTCTTCATTCTTTGGATCACCTACGAATTTGTCGGAGTGTTTGGAGCACAGATCAGTGTTAAATTCTTGGAGGAAACCCTTTTTGGGAAATGGTTCCTTCCGCCCATCACCCATCTTATTCAGCGTCTCATTCCGGTCCCTTTTCTTCAAGAATTTCTTGTCGGGCCTTACGGAGTCATCACGATGGCCCTCACTTATGCGATAGCGATCGTTCTCCCCATCGTCGGCTGTTTCTTTCTGGTTTTCGGACTCATGGAGGATTCTGGATATTTACCCAGGCTGGCAGTGATGACCAATACCATCTTCAAAAAGATGGGACTCAACGGAAAGGCTGTTTTGCCCATGGTTCTGGGTTTGGGATGTGACACCATGGCCACGATGACCACACGGATTCTGGATACAGAAAAAGATCGGACCATTGTGACACTGCTCCTGGCCCTTGGGGTTCCCTGTTCTGCCCAATTAGGGGTCATCCTCGGAATGTTTGCAGGCCTTCCTGCGCTCTACTTTTTGCTGTGGGTCTCTATCATCGTTGGCATTTTAATCTTAGTAGGTTACTTGGCCTCCCGAGTCATTCCAGGTGAGGGATCAGATTTTATCTTAGAGATTCCACCCTTGAGGATTCCCCTGGTCTCCAACGTGGTGGTCAAAACCCTTGCGAGAATTGAATGGTACCTGAAAGAGGCGGTTCCCCTTTTCATCTTGGGCACCATGATCCTCTTTGCCCTCCACAAAACAAAAATATTAGCCTTCATAGAATGGGCAGCCACTCCGTTGATTGTCTATTTTTTAGGCCTTCCGGCTAAGGTGACAGAAGCCTTTATCATCGGATTCCTTCGAAGAGACTATGGTGCAGCGGGCCTATTCGTATTATCCAAAGAGGGGCTACTCAGCCCTCATCAAATCCTGGTCGGTCTGGTCACCATGACTCTTTTTATTCCCTGCATTGCCCAGTTTTTCATGATGGCCAAGGAAAGGGGTTTAAAAAAAGCCCTCTGGATCTCAGCGGTCATCTTCCCTCTTGCGTTCGGAATCGGAGGGATGGTAAACTTTCTTTTGAAATGGGTGGGGATGTAATATGGAGCAAGCAACGGCTCACCGGTGTCCCCTCTGTGGAAGATCGTTCTCTCCAGAAGAAATGAGGTGTCGCTCGGGGTGCCTCCTTTCAAAAAACTGCAATCTCCTGTGTTGTCCCCATTGCAGTTATAGCTATAAGGAACAGTCTGCCCTGGTCGATTTTCTAAAATCCTTATTTAAGAAAAAAGGAGGATCATGAAAGAAGAGTCTCATCAAGAAGGACCTCACCGATGGAGGGGAGGAAAATTTGAAGGATTTGAGGAAGATAGGATCGATGAACTTCTCGAGCTCATTTGGACCTTGAGAGAAAAAGGAGTCTCCGACTTGGAGCACCTTTTGGAGATGACTCAGGATCTCGAAGCCAAATCCATTCTGCGTTGGATGATCAAGGATGGTCTCTTTGAAATAGAAGGAAATCGAATGATCCTCAAAGAACGCGGAGAGGAGAAAGCGAGAGAGATTATTCGACGTCACCGTCTGACAGAAAGGCTCCTCTATGAAATTTTTGAGATGTCCGAGGAGGAGATAGAAAAAGAAGCTTGCAAGCTTGAACACATCCTGAGTCCTGGGGTAACGGAGAGCGTCTGCACCTTTCTTGGACATCCGCCCACTTGCATCCATGGGAAACCCATTCCAAGAGGAGAATGTTGTGCTAAATTTAAAAAGGAGATGAAGCCTCTTGTCATTCCCCTGGAGGAATTGGGATTGGGGGAGGAAGGTCGGATCGTCTTCATCGCACCTAAATCACATCAGAGACTTGACCGTTTAAGCACCCTGGGGATCGTTCCTGGAAGCATTCTAAGAATGCACCAGAAAAATCCTTCTTACGTGTTACAGATTGGAGAAACGACACTCGCATTAGACAGGGAAATTGTAAAAAATATTTATGTCAAGAGGGTTTAAGGCAAGAGCTCAATGGTCAATGATCAGTGGGCATTGGTCACTGAACAATGGGAATTGATCATTGCTCATTGATTGGGTCAAGCGTCTTCTTTTTTGACGGGCAATTCCCCACCTCGTTTTTCCATCTCTTCTTGAATTAATTCTCCCAGGCTGTGGGAAGTGGACCCCTGGGTCGAAAAATATTTTTCGATCTCTGCCTTCTCTGTCTTTTCCTTTAGCCCCTTGATGCTGAGGCCAATCCTCCGATCATGGGGATCAATATGAAGGACCACGGTGGACAGGGTGTCCCCAACTTTTAGGACATCGGAAGGTTTTTCCACTTTCTCTCGGCTGATCTCAGAAACATGAATGAGTCCCTCAATCCCCTCTTCCAGTTCCACAAAGGCACCAAAATCCGTTACATTTGTCACCTTTCCTACAACCACTTCTCCTTTGCGATATCGGCGGGCAACATCCTTCCATGGATCAGGGGTCAACTGTTTAATACCCAATGAGAAGCGCTCATTTCTCCGATCAATATTTAAAACCATTGCCTCCACTTCCTGCCCCTTCTTATAGAGCTCACCGGGGTGCTTTATCTTTTTTGTCCATGACATCTCGGAGACATGGACAAGCCCATCCACTCCTTCATCAAATCCGATGAAAATGCCAAAATCGGTCACCGTTTTAACCCTTCCCACCACTTTTGTTCCGACAGGATATTTCTCTTCAATCAAAGCCCACGGATTGGGTTCAACCTGTTTCATTCCCAACGAGATTCGACGTTTGATCGGGTCGCAATCAAGGACCATCACCTCCACCGTGTCTCCGATGTGGACAATTTTAGAGGGATGTTTCGTTTTCTTGCTCCAAGTCAACTCGGAAATATGAACCAGCCCCTCAACCCCTTCTTCCAACTCCACAAAAACCCCATAATCCGTTATATTGACAATTTTCCCCTTGATGCGTGATCCCTCCGGATATCTCTGGGGCACGGACTCCCAGGGATCGGGCAGCGCTTGCTTTAAACCAAGTGAAACCTTTCCTTTCTCCTGATCAAAGTGAAGGACTTTTAGCCTGATTCGATCTCCGACGGAAAGTCTCTCTGAAGGACGTCCAATTCGACCCCAAGAAATATCTGTAACATGGAGAAGACCATCCATTCCACCCAAATCGACGAAGGCACCGTAGTCGGTAAGATTCTTCACTGTCCCCTCTACAATGTCCCCCTCCTTGAGATGGGTGAGGGTTTCCTCCCTCATTTGTTTCCGTTCCTCATCAAGAAGAATGCGTCGGGAGAGGACAATATTGTTCCGCTTTCGATTAAACTTGATCACCTTAAACTTTAATCGTTCACCGATCAAGGCATCCAGATTCCGAACAGGCTTGATATCAATTTGAGAACCAGGTAAAAAAGCCTGAATCCGCCCAATATCTACAGAAAGCCCCCCCTTCACTTTTCCAGTAATCTCCCCTTCAATGACCTCTCCCTCCCGACAGGATCTGCTGATGTCTCTCCATACTGTAATCTTATCAGCTTTTTCTTTCGAAAGGATCAATAACCCTTCCTCGCTCTCCATCCTTTCCAAGAGTACATCGATCCGGTCCCCGATTTTCACATCGACCTTTTTATCCCTTTTCAAAAATTCCTGCATGGGGATCTGTCCTTCTGACTTATATCCCACATCCACGGTCACGTGATCCGGTGTAATATCAATGACGGTCCCTCTAAGAATCTGGCCTTCCTCCAAAGTTTTCAAGCTTTCTTCATAAAGGGTTTGAAAGTCTTCTCGTTGAGTTGAATCTTCGGCGGTTTCCTCCTTGCGAGGAAGATCTTTCCCCTCTCTCTTTTCCAACCCCCTTTCAGGAGAGGCTTTTTTTGTTTCTTCCTCTGGAGAAATCAATGCTTCCTTTACCATTCAAAACTCCCTTCTTCTAATAATTTAATGATATATACCATAATGGATGAAAAATTACAAATCATTTAACCCCTTAGGCCTTTCAGGTGGCGGACTCTCAACTCGACCTCCCGGATGATCCAGGAAGGAGTTGAAGCACCTGCCGTGAGGCCGATTTTTTCTCTTCCCGCTAACCATTTTGGACGAAGTTCTTGGGAGGTCTCGATGTGATAGGTATGGGGCTGGATCTCTCGACAGATTGCAGCCAATCTTTGAGTATTTCCGCTATTGTAACCACCAATCACCATCATACAATCTACTTCCCTCGCAATCTCCACAGCCTCCATTTGACGAATCGTTGTAGCATGACAGATCGTATTAAACACTCTCAGTTCCTTCGCTCTTTCCAAACAGACCGATACCACTTCCTTAAAAAAACTGAAAGATTGTGTGGTTTGGGCGATGACCCCTAATTTTTCCCAAGGACCTATTCTTTGAGCGCCCCCTGCATCCTCCACAACTTCTACCCCTTCTGGGATATAGCTTCGAATCGCCTCCACCTCAGGATGGTGAGGATCCCCAACAATCAATAAGACATAACCATTGCGATGGAGGTATTTCGCAAACAACTGCGCCCTCTTAACGATAGGACAGGTGGCATTAATGATATGTAATTTCTTCTTTCTGGCCTTCATCAGGTCTTTCAGAGAAACCCCATGGGATCGAAAGATCACTGTACCCCGCGGGATATGTTCGATCCGGTCCCTTACCTTTACTCCTAACCCTTTAAGGAATTCTACAGCTTGAGGATTGTGGATCAATGGTCCTAATGTATAAAGGGTTTTAGGATGTTTTTTGGCAGCCTCCATAGCAATCTCCATCGCCCGCTTCACCCCAAAACAAAAACCAGCCGATTTCGCAATGACCAGCTTCACTCTTTCTCCAGATAAAATGGAATCATTTCCGTATCCCTGAATAGAACCTCTCAACTCATCACTCAACACACTTGATTTGTTGGATTCGCACTTTGACGATCCGGACCATCTCTTCCACAACCTCTTCCACAGACCGATGGGTGGAGTCAATGAGGAAAGCCCCGTCTGCTCTCTTTAGAGGAGAATGAATCCGGCTCATATCATGATGATCCCTTTGGACCAACTCTTCCTGTGTTTCCTTGAAATCTACCTTGACGCCTTTTTCAAGCATTTCATGATATCTCCTTCTTGCCCTTTCATCCCTTTCGGCATCTAAATAAAATTTGACCTCGGCATCAGGAAAAACAACGGTCCCGATATCCCTCCCCTCCAGAACGATGCCCCCTTCTTTCCCCATCTCCCTCTGCATCTTGACAAGGGCTTCTCTGACCCCCTTTTGTTTTGAAATGGAAGAGGCGAGACGGCTGATTTCGGGTGTTCGGATGGCGGAGGTTATTTCTTCTCCATTACAAAAAATACGAGTGAGTCCCTCCTCTGTTGAGAAGACGATATGAAGGGATGAGGCCAATTGGGTGAGTGCCCATTCATCCTCAGGAGAAATTCCTCTCTCTTTAACTCTGAAGGCAACAGACCGATACATCGCTCCTGTATCAATATAAATATAACCTAACTGTTCGGCTAAAGACCTTGCCACAGTGCTCTTCCCTGCACCCGAAGGACCATCGATGGCAATAGTTAGCTTCTTCCTCTTAGAATTTTTCGCCATTCCCTACGCGTTTCCTTTTCTAACGGGGTTTACCATATTAGGAAGGAATTTTCAATGTTTTCATTCCCCGTCTTCGTGCCAATATTTTCTTCCCAAAAAGGGGGTGATATGTTATGAATACTTCTCGATCAATGAAGAGTAAATGATTCGATATGTAATGCATTAGTTCTGATACGATTTTTATTGCGGCGACGGAGGTCAAAGATGTGTGCAGAGAGATTTAACGCTGAAAAACTGGATCAAGGATCTCTCAAAAAACTTTCCGAGTTAGCGAGGTGGGCGAGAGGCGATATATTAAAAATGACGACGCTTGCTGGCTCAGGACATCCTGGAGGATCCATGTCCTCTATCGATTTTTATCTGGTTCTCTATTCGTTTGCCAATATTCACCCCCAATCTCCATCTGACCCGAACAGGGATCGGATTGTGATCAGCCATGGCCATACCTCTCCTGGGGTTTATGCAGCTCTTGGCCGGGTGGGTTTCTTTCCCATTGAGGCTGCCATTGCCACCTTTCGCAAGGCGGGAAGCCCTTTTGAGGGTCACGTAGAAAAAGGAGTCCCGGGTGTGGAATGGAACACAGGTAATTTGGGACAGGGATTGTCAGCCGGTTGCGGGTTTGCCTTGGGATCAAAGATATTAAAAAAGGGATTTCACGTTTTTGTCACCATGGGCTGTGGAGAGCAGCAGAAGGGCCAAATTTCTGAAGCTCGCCGGTTTGCCATCAAATTTGGTCTCGACAACCTGACCGTAGTGATTGACTACAATTTAAGGCAGATCAGTGGCGTCACACCAGAGATCATGCCCCAGAATATCTCAAAAAATTTCGAATCGGATGGATGGCGGGTCCTTGAAATCAACGGTCATCAATTTCAAGAAATTTATTCCGCATTTCGTGAGGCCACCCTCTCCCGATACCCCACGGTGATCATGGCCCACACCACCATGGGAAAAGGGGTCTCTTTCATGGAGGGGAAGGGTGAATTCCACGGAAGGGCCCTGACCCTTGAGGAATATAAAAAAGCCATTCAAGAATTAGGGGTCGAGGACGATTTGGATCGATACCGTCAAATTCGGATGAACGATCCCCTTCCTTTCTCCGGAAGAAAATATCCTATCGAAATACCTTCTATTCAGACAGGTCATCCAAGAATTTATGAAAAGGACCAAAAGGTAGACAATCGGAGTGCTTTTGGAAATGCCCTGGTCGATATGGCCAAGGCCACTGCTCAAGAAAATTCCCCTCTCCCCATAGCCGTCTTTGATTGTGATTTGGCCTCCTCTGTAAAAACCGCAGGGTTCGCCAAACAGTTTCCCAACCATTTCTTCCAGGGAGGGATCCAGGAGCATAATACTGCCACGATCGCAGGAGCCGTCTCTACGCTGGGTCTTCTCACCTTCTTTGCCGACTTTGGCGTCTTCGGTGTAGATGAGACCTACAATCAGCACCGCCTCAACGATATCAACGAGACGAACCTCAAACTCATCTGTACTCATAATGGCCTGGATGTAGGAGAAGATGGGAAAACCCACCAGTGTATTGATTACGTTGGAGTGATGCAGAATCTCTTTGGATATAAAATCATTATCCCGGCAGACCCTAATCAAACCGATCATGTCATTCGGTACATATCAAAAACGCATGGAAATTTCCTGGTCGCCATGGGCCGGTCTGCTATTCCAATCATTCTTAATGAAGAAGGAAATCCCTTATTCGGTGCCTCTTATGAATTTCGATATGGTCATGCCGATCGGGTGCGGGATGGCAAAGATGCAGCCATTATCACGACAGGAGGAATGCTATATAGAGCCGTCCAGGCTTGTCAGAAGTTAAGAGAAAATGGAGTTGAGGTTCAGGTCATTCATATTTCCTGCTTAAGCGATTTAGATGGGGAAGCCATGCTCCAAGCCGCCAAGACAGGAGTCATCATCACCTATGAAGACCATCATATTCAAACCGGTCTGGGAAGCCTCGTTGCCAACTTTCTGGCGGGGCATAGCTCGAGGATTCGATTTCGGAAATTAGGAGTCACCCAATATGGGAGTTCTGGGAAGCCTGATGATCTTTACCTCATGCAAGGATTAGATGTAGAAAGTCTCATCCAGGCAGTGATGGATGAGCTTTGAAAGAAATAGGTTAAGGTTAAGAGGCCAGTTTGGGCTAAGGGTTGCGCTATTTGGGTTTTAAATTTTTAGCCCTCACCTACCGGCCCTACACTAAACCGGCTTCATAACCCACACACTAAGAACCAATTTAACTATGAATATCCTGATTTTTGATATGGACGGGGTTTTGATTGACGTTACAAAATCTTATCGCAGAGCGATTCAACAAACGACCAAAATTTATCTGGAAACCTGCCTTGGCCTTAAAGGAATCAAAAAGGATTGGGTCACTGATCAGGAGATCTCCATGTTCAAATCGGCGGGAGGTTTCAATAATGATTGGGATTTGACCTCTGGCCTTCTTCTCTACCTTCTCTCTATTTCAGGACTCCCTCTTCTTCCAAGACGGGAAAGATTCTCCTCTATTAAGCCCATTGTCTCTTATCTCCAAAAAAAATCTTCTCGATCCCTCCAGAAACCCTCATTCCGATTTAAGAGGAAGCATTTCTATTTATTCTTAGAGGAGTTGAAATCGTTTGGGGGAGGGTTGCGTGGGGTTCACCGGATATTGGGAACTGCCTGGGATGGCTGGGTCTACCGATTGGGAGACCTTGATCAAGAAAATTTAGTCAAGCGCATCTTTCAAGAAATTTACTTGGGAGAAAAATTCACTGTCTGTTACCATCTTCCTTCTCTTTTTTACAAAGGAAAAGGGTTTTACCTAAAAGAAAAGACCTTGATTCCCAGAAAGATCTTGGCGTCTCTTCGGAAAAAAATGTGGATGGGAATTGCAAGCGGTCGGCCAAGATTTGATGCAGAACTGGCCCTCAAACGGTTTGGCCTTCGTCCCTATTTCAACAGTGTCATCACCCTTGATGAATGTGAGGAAGAGGAAAATCGCATCCTTCGTTCTACGGGGAAGAAAATAAAATGTTCAAAACCCCACCCTTACTCTATTCTTAGGGTTGTTCGGGAAATCGGCATTTCTAATCCCCGATGTGCCTATGTAGGAGATGTGGTAGACGATATCTTGGCTGCCCAGGCCGCTAAAAAAGCATTGGATATAATAACTATTGGTTTCTTGGGCACGCCAGCAAATCGTAAGGTCATGAAAAAGGCGTTCATCCGAGTTGGTGCTGACCTCATCATTCAAAATCCGAAGGAACTCCTCCGCTTCGCACCCCCCACCCATTTCCTCCCCCTCAAGGGGGGGAGGGTGAGGGTGGGGATGTATTGAAACCCTTTCTATTTTCAATTATAAATAATGTAGGTGCGTAATTAACCTAAAGCGGGAGAAAAAGTGGTGTTTGGTTTTAAAAAGAGAAAGCCATTCCCCGATACCAAAAGCCCGTTCTTCGAAATTCTTTCTCGTCAAGCTGCCAAGACCCTGGAGGGTCTGGAAGCTCTTTGGAATTTTGCAGAGAATGGAACAAAGGAAAATGCCAATCTCGTGAGAAATATTGAACACGAGGCAGATGAATTAAGGCGTATCCTCATTCAAGAACTGGATCAAACCTTTGTCACCCCTCTGGACCGAGAGGATATCTATAATCTCTCCCGTGCTATCGATGATGTCGTGGACTATGCGAACACGACCGTGGATGAAATGGAGGTGTATGAAGTCAAGGGAGACGAACATATCAAAAAAATGGTCAACATCCTCCGAAAAGCAGCCAGGGAGTTAAATGATGCGGTTAAAATCTTGAAAGACTATCCCAAGATCGCCTTAGAGCATGCGGTCAAGGCGAAATCTTATGAGAACCAGATGGAGAAGGCCTACCATTTGGCATTGGCGCATCTTTTCAAAGGAACGGATACGATCTACATGCTGAAGATGCGTGAGATCTATCGTCACCTCAGCAACGCCGCCGATCGGAGCGATGAAGCCGCCAATATCATCTCCAGCATCGTGATGAAACACACCTGATTGAAGTTTTAAGTTCGAATTTCGGAGTTTCACATCTTAAATTCAAGTTGAAAAATCTCAATCTTGAAGATACCTTAAAAACCACAAGAGCATTTATCGACAAGATTAGCTAAGCTTCTCTTTCCTCCATTCTTTCAATGAGTGACCCCGTTCGCCCCCGCAGACTTAAACACCCCAAAAGAGTTACCTAATTACTGAACATCTACAACGGTTCCCCTTTTCTTGACATAAGCTGCGGCCAGCAATGAAGTTTTTAACCGTCAGCTTTAGGGAGTGATTAGGCCAAATGAATCTCTGATTTCTCAAATGTCAACGGTGGGACGGTGCCACAAATGATGTCGGCGCTCCTGAAAAACAGGATTAATGTCCTGACGCCCCGGGACAATGACATCCTCCCCGGTATTTGGACCGGTGGTCACCGCCCACCCCTATCCCAAGAAAATTAGGATCATTCTTTTACATCTGGAACTGCTAAGCATCAGGAATGCTTGGTGAAAATGGAAACTTCATTTTGTCCTTCTTAATATGGACACTCCAGTTCTCTTTATCTCTTCGGCCAGGGTTCCACCATTATTGAAATCTTCTGGTTTGAATGGAATAGGTTCTATTCTGTTGTCAATTTTTCTCCTGAAAGGGACAATCTTTCTCCGATCCTCAAATCTATCTCCTGTAAAGGCGTTGGAAATTAAAGCAACATCTATGTCGCTCTCTGGTTTTGTTTTCCCTTTAGCATGGGAACCAAAAATGAAGGCTTCTGTTATATGGATCTTGTTCTTTTCCAACTCTTCAATATATCTTGTAACTATTTTTATGGTTAAATCCTTTTTATTAGCCACTTCTTGAGCTCCTCAATCTTTCTCAAATATTCTTTAGATAAATTTCTCGTGCATCTTTTCTTAAAAGAAAACTTCTCGTCTGGATATCTTGCCTCCATGTTGAAGTCTGTAACTGTCTCAAGGAGTTCTAATTGCTCCTCTGTTAAGCCAAGTGAAATCTTTTCTGCTAAATGCACAAGTCGATGTGTATACGGTGGATTTTCATTAAGTTTATTCACATAGATTGCCTTCAGGATCTTTTCGATAGTAAGATGTCCAAAAAATAGTGAGTAAGGATAATCCCCCTTTTCAAAAAGGTGCTCTGCAACCTTCCAATCATCCTTAGCAGATTCAAGCCAATATTTGATACAATCTTCTTTCTTCACGATTTCCCTTTGTCAAATATTAACCATACTATAAATCTGATCTTAAATTTTATCAACAAAAGATTCTGACTACCTTAGTATAATCTCCCTTGCATTCACTAATTGACAACGTTCAAGACATCGTTTACTAAATTAGACCAGTTGACAGTGCACCCTTCTATCCGTGTCGCCGCTGCTACCCCGCCACCGCCTTTTTACTCCCCAGCCAGTGTCAGTAAAAGAATTCTGCCTTCACCCCATTTGAAAGGCTCGACCAGTAGGGCTTAGACTTTTACGAGGCTACTTCTACGTTCACGTAAGTTACGACCCGGATAGTTGCTCACCCCGCTATACGGGGCTTTGTCAATGGGCTTCAAAAGGCAACGTTTCCATCACCCCCTGCCATCCAAGCTACATGGCTCTGGCTTCTACCATGACAGGACTTCCACCCGTTAGAATGCGCTGCCCTTCGCTGGGCACGCTCAAGAGTCAAGCCTGACTTCAAAGCTCCTGACAGAATTTTAAAATTGGACACTTTGTACCCCCAACTAATCAGTATGGTAGTTAGGACTTGACCTTTCAAACAATGTCAGACCTACAGATAACGAAATCAATAAAATGAGTGGGAAAAGTTTTTCTCTTTTGTTGGAAGTAATTTGGGACTTTAAGGAAAATCGTTTCCACTTTGGGCTACCGTTAATGATAATAAGAACTTCATATTACTTTACATTAATTGCCATGAAATAACTATTTACTAACAGCAATTGAGCCAAATAGAAGCATTGACATCATTTGGCCAAGATATTGCATATTTTTATAATAAAAGAAAAGAACAATAGAAAGGAGCAAAGAAGAGTCCCTGAACCAGCCACGATGTTTCTTCTTGGGTCTGGACTTCTTGGATTAGCGGGATTTGCAAGAAAGAGGTTTAAGAAATAGTAAAATTCAAAAGGGTCAGGTAGGGTGTGAAAGTATCCTACCACTTTTTAAGGAGGAAAATGTATATGAAAAAGTATTTATTAGTATTGGCTATGGTTTTCGCATTAGCGGGCAATGTTTTAGCAGACCCTATTATTTGGATAGGTTCGACACGGTATGATGTTGGTGAACTTTCAGGACCTAATGGAACTGATTATTGGACTATGAATGGCCCTGCTAATCCATCAGCACAAGATATCTCTAATTTAGTTAATGGTGGTGGAGCATTGTTTGAAGTTTACAAGCAAAATGTTGGTGACATAGGTGATACAGGTATGTATGCCTCATCCTATGAAACCACCTTTTCTCCACCCACAGACCCAGATGGTGCTGTAATAACTTGGATTGGACCATCATATATTGAGGTTGATGGTGTTCCCGCTTATCTTGTTGTTAAAGATGGTAATCAAAATCCATCAGTTTACATCTTTAATTTGAGGGAACTCGGTTGGGATGGTATGGAGACAATTTCATTGTGTAACTTCTGGCCTGATGAGGGGGCAATATCCCATGTGACTATCTATGATCCTCCGACAGCAGTTCCAGAACCAGCTACGATGTTTCTACTGGGTTCGGGGTTGATTGGATTAGCGGGATATGGGAGGAAGAAATTCTCTAAAAAGTAAATTTATACTCACAATCAAAGGAGAAATGAATGAGGAGTTTTCTGATTAACAAAAACCTATCCCTTTGTAACTTGCTCAAGAAGAGAATCGGAAAGAGGGGAATAGGACATGGTAGCTTATGAATTTTGCTGGCTTGACCTAAAAGGGGGATACCAGATAATTGGGATTCTACCTCAAAGGAGAATATTTTAGCCACGGGTTTTTTGTTAATGGAATCAAAAATTCTTAAAGGTGGAAAGGAAAAATGAAGACATTTTGGATAGGAATGATGGTTGCCACTTTCGTCTTGGGAGCCCCGATAGTCGGAGTAATTTACGTTTTAGGGAAAATACGTTTTCCTATCTGGAAAGTTGAGAGTTACATTGCTTTAAAGATGCGGATATTTGCAAATACCAGTTCGGCAATGGCGATACGGCGATGATAGATCCTTCGCCCCTTCTCGCTATCTATCTTTGAAGCCATGGCTTTGGTTAAATGGCTCTGCCTTTTTTGTTTGTTTCGAATAAGTAAATCTTCAGTCAATCCTCCTCACTGTTCGCAAAGATTTTTAGGCGTAAAATAACCTATTTTTAACTTTTTCTTTCTGAAAGATTCGGTTGACCAATTTTCATAAAATAGATATATTCCGATCAGGAATCCGCAGGGTGGCGGCGCAGGGATATCTTCGTTTTCAGGGAAAAAAGTCTGGGGGTAGAAGGAAATTCTCACGAAATATAAACAAAGTCAAGGATGTTGCTAAGTTGCATTTGAATCGACGTCTTCAATTAGGAAGTGCCCGAACACGGGGAGACACCGGAAAAAACATGGGAGAAATTCATGACATCTGACGATGTGACCCTGTTGCCCCGGGGAAAACTATTTCAGACCCTTGAAGGCTGCCACTTCCGCCTTTAACCAGTCGATCCAACCCTCGATTCCCGCACCGGTTTTGCAGGATACCTCCAGGATGGTGATGCGGGGATTCAGGGCCAGGACCCGTCCTCGCAAGGCCGCCATATCGAAATCGCTGAGGGACAGATAATCGATTTTGTTGACCAGCAGAAGATCGCATATGGAGAACATAAGGGGGTACTTAAAGGGTTTGTCGTCTCCTTCGGGAACGCTCAGGATCATCACGTTTTTGTGGGCTCCCGTATCGAATTCGGCGGGGCAGACCAGGTTCCCAACGTTTTCGATAATGACCAGATCGAATTCGTTCACGGCCATGGCATCAATGCCCTGGGTTACCATGGTTGCGTCGAGATGGCAGAATCCTCCCGTCCTGAGCTGAATGGCCGGTATGCCCCGGGCGGCGACCTTTTCTGCATCAACCGTGGAATCAATATCCGCTTCGATAACGCCAAGCCGCAAACTGCCTTTCAGGCCTTCGACCGTTCGGAGAATGAGGCTGGTCTTGCCTGAACCTGGCGAGGACATGAGATTCAAAAGCATCGTCTTTGCTTTCTGGAGCCGCTCCCGGACTCCTGCGGCAACTTTGATGTTATCGGCGAGGATCTCCTCCTTCACTTCTATGAGTCTGATATCCCCCACTACTGCACCTCCATCTCCTTGATATAGTACTCTCTTCCAGAAAGAAGAGTGCCGTCCTTCTCCCCGCAGGCAGGACAGACAAGATCGCCCATTCTTGCCATTTCGGCTTTATAGGACGTGGAACAGGCATTACACTGCACCATGATGGGTGTCCGTTCGATTTTGAGCATCGCCCCCTCCGCTAAGGTACCCTTGCTCAGGTAATCGAAATAACGCTGAATCCAATCGTCTTCGAGATCGCTGAGCTTGCCAACCTGCAGGTGAATGGCCATCACCTTCCGGGCACTGTTCATTTTAGCGTGCTTCAGCACAATCTTCAGGATACTTTCCGTGATCGGAAGCTCATGCATACTGATATCTTTCCCTTCATCTCCCTTGTTGACGATCTGGTCACAGGCACCGGCTCTCGCCATAATTAATTTTTCTTCAAGCCCGACATTTCAACTCTCCATTACCCGTCCTCCTTTGCTTTTACTTACTCAAAATAATAGACCGCTCGTCTACATGTCAAGGAATATTGTATTCATGGCGTAAGCAAATAAATCGTATGACTTCGTGAAACCCTGCCCCTGCTTGCTCTTGACACAAAGGTTTTTATTTTCGATACTATCTCAAATATAAGAGGACAGAGGAGGATACAAAAAATGGCGGAGATAACACTTTGTCGGAAACTGGCCGAAGCGGTCGGTGCAGGAGATTCTCCCTTGATTCAGAAGATTTTTGAAGCGCTTGTTAATGACGATGAGGCGAAGGTTTTGCTTGCAGCGGCGCCGCCTGCAACAACGGGGGAGGTCTCCCAGAAAACGGGACTCCCTGAGGGAACGATCAAGACCACGTTGGAATCCTTGTTTAACAGGGGGCTTATATTTAAAACGAAAAAGGGCGAGGAGTTGAAGTACTATCGCGTGAAACACATTCCTCAGATGCACGATGCCACCGCCCTTACCCCTGGTATATCGAGGGAGGTGCTGGACCTCTGGAAAGCATATATGGAGAAGGAATGGCCGGGATACGGCCGGAAAATCACGGATTTACTTCCAGCTCCCATCTTGCGCGTCATTCCGGTAAACGAGGGCATCGAGCCGGAGTCGCGGATACTTGCCTATGATGATGTGATCAAGCTCATCGAGAATGCCAAAACCCTGTCGGTTACAAAATGTTCATGTCGCGTTATCGACGGTGCCTGTGGGAAACCTTTGGAAGTCTGCATGCAGGTGGATCGCGCGGCCGAATACAGCCTGGAGAGGGGCACGGGAAGAGCTGTGTCCAAGAGCGAAGCCATTGAAATACTGAAAATGTGCGAGGAAGAAGGGCTCGTTCATGTCGCCGACAATCGCCAGGTTGTGGGCCACGTCATCTGTAATTGCTGCAAGGACTGCTGTCTGAACTGGTCCGTCATGACGGGTCCAAAAAAATGGGTCGCCCCCAGCCGTTTCAAGGCCGTAGTGGATCCCGATTTGTGTACGGGCTGTGAAACCTGTCCGGAGCGATGTTTTTTCGACGCCATTGCCGTAAATGACGATTTGGCCGTCGTGAATGCAGAAAAATGCATGGGCTGCGGCGTCTGCACTGTTTCCTGCCCCACGGAGGCGCTGCGGCTTAAAGAGGTCCGAGCTGCCGATTTTGTTCCGGTTTGATTCTTATGAAATTATTGTGACCAATTTAATATAAAGGAGGTGCCACAATAGTCCTAAACGTATTGACCAACGAAAGAGCGTCAGCACTATATCATCGGAGGAAAAGTTTGCGGGATTATACCCTTTTCTCATTGCGATACCACTTACCCTTACCAGGAAGGAACTTGTGGCAGTCGTTGTTCACATCTGGATATAAAGCAAAGGATCCTTTGATGAGGTTGAAATACAATAAGCTGAAGGCGATAAAAGGGGCCATGCGGGCCATCATTGCCATTGCGAGGAAATTGATCATTCGGATTCGGAGAATTCTTATAAATAACGAACCCTATCGGATTGGGGCTTGTTAATCCTATAGCAAGAACTTGACCCTCACGATTTTGGATTGACCGTTAGCTTTCACCTTGTAATAGGTACTGTTACGTTTCGTAGGATGCGGCGATCCCTTGAGTTAATAATCGGATAAGAATCCTGTGGCTTTTGACCACCAATCGCAGGCTGAGGAAATAGTTTTTAGTTTTCACTAAAAACAGATAGGAGATCTTTATATCGGGACTTAACAATCTACATTGCAGGTGAATTAGGTAACCAAAGTTAGCTCAGGGTCGTACACTTATGCTTTTATGACTTGTCTTGACAAATAATTAAATTCACCCCTGCCTACATCCTCCCCCATCAAGAGGGAGGATATTTTTCTATTATGAGTGAAGTGAAGGAAAGGTGGAAAGGATCTGCGCTATAGACTATGCGGTTTAGCGGATCGTCCCCAAATAATGGGCGGTCAGTTGACGCTCTCTCACGTTGGGATTGGAGTAGTCGGGAAGGAGCATGGGAGCCACTCGGTCCGTAATGATTCCAGCCTCCTCTAACTCTTTATGATATCTTCGGACATGGTCTAACGTCAATTTCCCTTCTTTTGCTTTCTCCTTAGCATAGAGGGATGCGCTGATCCCGGCAATCCTGCCAAAAACAGTCACATCAAGAAGGGAATTTCCCATCAAACGGTTCTCACCATGAACTCCTCCTGACACCTCCCCTGAAGAAAAAAATCCTGGGATGGAGGTTTCGCAACGGCTATTATATTCCAGCCCTCCATTTTGATAATGGAGCGTTGGGTAAACCAGCATGGGTTCTTTCGAAATATCGATTCCGTATCTCTTAAACAGAATAAACTTCCCAGGAAATTCTCTCTTGACCGCCCCCTCTCCCATAAGAATGTCAATCATCGGGGAATCTAACCAGATGCCTAATTTCCCGGTAGCTGTTGGAATCCCTTTTCCAATTTCCGTGCACTCCCGGATGAAGCACGCTGACTCTACATCTCTTGGTTCCCGTTCATTGACGAATTGTTGCCCATCAATGTTGAGAACATTAGCTCCAGCTCCCCTGAACTTCTCGGTGATCAGAAGACCTTCTGCCTGCTCGGGAAAAACTGCGCCTGTCGGGTGGTACTGGACGGTATGGAGGAAACATAATTTAACCCCCGCTCGATAACCCATGATCAAGCCATCTCCAGTTGCACCGTAATGGTTGGTGGTCATGAACCCTTGTATGTGAAGCCTTCCCGAACCCCCTGTCGCCATCACCACCGCTTTGGCCTTGACGATGAAGTATTCCTCTGTTTCCAGATTATAAAGAACTGCCCCTGCGCAATGGCCATATTCGTTCATGATCAGTTCTACCGCCGGAGAAAATTCGAGCACCTTAATATCTTCCGCTCGATTCCTTGCTTCATCTCTGAGGGTTCTCATGATCTCGGCACCTGTGATATCCGCTGCATAATGCATCCGCTTCCGACACGTTCCACCGCCATGAAGTGACTTCAGTTGTCCCTCTGGTAATTTGGTCAACATACACCCCAAATTTTCTAGCCATTCCAGAACCTTTGGAGCCTCTGTCACAAGGGTGTAAACCAGTTCCGGAACATTTTTAAAATGACCTCCTCCCAAGACATCAAGGTAATGGTAATAAGGAGAATCTTTCGTCCCTTTGGTCGCTGCTTGAATGCCCCCCTCAGCCATCATTGTGTTGGCATCTCCATGCCTCAATTTCGTAGCAATCAACACCTTGGCACCATTCTCCTGAACAGTGAGAGCCGCCGCTGTTCCTGCACCTCCTCCTCCGAGGATGAGAACATCCGTTTCGTAAGCCACTTTTTCCAAATCAATCAAATCGGGGTTAACACGGCTTTTGGCCTCAAGAATGTTCACAATTTCCGGGGAGATGGCATAACCTTTATTGGGTCCTACACGAATCTCTTTCCTGGAACCCTCTTTGAAATCAGGATGGTACTTCTTTAGCCGTTCCTCTCTTTCTTTTAGAGAAAGCAGGGGGAATTCCTCCCCGCTCCTTTTCTTCTCAACTCTGGCAGGTCGGGTCTCCTCCACCTTCTTGATCAATTCTTTCAGTTCGCTGGTATAGGGCATAAAACCTCCAAATCATTTCAGGGGATAGGGTATTGGGTGTAGGGGTGAGCAACCTCCTCCCCCTTCCTTCCACCTTTATCACCTTTTATAGGTATGTTTTATCTTTTGGCGTCCAGTCTTCGTCGGCCTGCTCAGGTTCGATTTCCCTCACATTATAAAGATTTTTAAGCTCATCCTCATTCGAATCCATCAGTCCCCTAAGCATCTGCTCATACTTTCCCTTATCAACTTCCTTCGCCATGGAGGCGAGGTGATCAGCTTTGAGAGCAATATATTTCCCGTAGAGCCGTCTTCCTAAAATGGCAATGTTGTATTGGCAGATCTCGGCTGGACATCGAGCAGTACAGAGACCGCACATCACACAGTCAAAAGAAAGTTCTGCCAATCGTGCCACATCCCCTCTCATCGCAGCGGCCATATAGTCCATCACCTCAATGTCCATGGGGCAGGACTTGGTACAGGTATTACATTGCAGACATCGCAACAGTTCAGGATAAGCCTTGACCAAGCTTTCAATCGTAGGTTTTATTTTTTCGAGGTCATAGGTGCTTTTGGTGGCTGGGAAAAAAGGAATCTGTGTCAGATACATGTTTGGCTGAACAACGGTCTGACAGGCCAAGCCCACTTCAATCTTATAACTTCCTGGAAATCGGTAAACCGTTCCACAGGCACCGCATATCCCTCCCCGGCACCCACAACCCCGGATTAATTGATATCCCGCATATTCAAATGCTTTTTGAATGGTGATCGAGGAAGGAACTTCATATCGCTTTCCCATGATGAAAATGGGAACCATTTCTTCCTTTTTAACCTCTTGCGCTTCCATCAATGCCTCCTGCTTTCCATGACAAATGCCTACGCTCCATTTTACTCCTGGAATAATGGAATAGCGGAATAGTGGAATGTTGTGTTTTTCAAATCTTTCGAAAACATTATTCCATCATTCCATCACTCCATAATATTTTTCAAAGTGCTCCTGATTCAATCTTCAATTCATCTTCTTTGAAGCTTGCCACAGGGGGTGTTTCTTCTACATTCCTCCCTGGAACATATTGAAACATTTTTTGAATCCTCTCTCCTACGCTTCGGAAGAGCGTCGCCACTGGTAATCGACTCGGGCACGCACTGTCACAAAGTCCGCACCCGATACAGGAAGTCACCATGTGGGACATCCGGATGAGATGGAAGATGAGGGTGTCCGTAGGCATTCGAATCTCACCCTTTCGGTCCGCCCACCTCAGGAATTGATCCCCATCATGCTCAAAAACCGCTGTCCTGAAAACACATTCTTTACAGTAACAAATCGGACAGGCCACCATGCAATTGTGGCATCGAACACAGGTCGAAAACCTGTCTAAAAAGGCCTGGAGATCCTTGACGATCCCTTTGAATTCCTGGAAAAGGGCATCCCTCTTTTTCGTTCTCTCAGCGAT
This sequence comes from Syntrophaceae bacterium UBA2188, assembly GCA_002327985.1. Taxonomy (GTDB): domain Bacteria; phylum Desulfobacterota; class BSN033; order BSN033; family UBA1163; genus UBA1163. Next base: position 36,328 of record DCVM01000050.1, read on the forward strand.
GACTTTGCTGATCACCTCACTCCGTGATGGCGATCCATTTTCTGAAAAAGAAAGAATCCCCTTCTCTTCAATCTCCTTCCCTAATTTATCCCCTATTTCAATGCCGATCTCTTGATCAGCCTTATATCCAAACAGTTTGATGCTGATATCTGCTTGAGTCACGGGATATTCACACATCTGACAAGCTGTCCGAAAAGAGTACCCTGAGGGGAGGGACAATTCACCTTTCTCCATTCCCTTGAGTAACTCTTTCGTCAGTGACTCCCCTCCCTTGCCTTCCTGAACCATCCTGGCATAATCTGTGACTTCAAAGGTTCCAGGACAATCAATACCAATAAGGTAAAGGTTATCCATTTTGACTTGGAGGAATTTTGCCAATTCGACAGCTGCCCGTATCTCACAGGCCTTTAATACGGCAGCCACTTTCTTCCCCAAATTTTTAACGCTGAGGTTGGAGACGACTCTCGCAGACTGAACTGGCATGGTGGGTGAAAAAACACACACGCCATTCAACTTCTCCGGATCCCGTATGAGGGTTTGTACGAATCCATCCTGTGAAGGAAGAGTTTTGGGGATGAGGATCGCCTCCACGACCTCTTTTTCTAAAAGGGATTTTAAAAAGCCAATGATCGCCTCGTCTGTCTTTTCTTCTGCCACTTTGACTGCTGCCTTCTTGGCCATGTCAGGGAATTCTCCTTTCCATCAGATAAAATCACACTCAAAATCTCCTCCTCACTTGCGAGGGAGGATCAAGGTGGGGGGTCATTTGTCTTTACCACTCCCACCCCCGCCCTCCCCCATTAAAGGGGAGGGGAAGTGAGGAGTTAAGCATTCCATAACTGCTTCATTGGATTGGGGCCCATCTTCTTTAAATCATCGACCATCTTGGTCACCGTATCTGCAAAGAGTTTCCCCTCGCTCGCACTGATCCATTTGAGCCAGATGCGATGCTCTGTAAAACCCATCTGTTCAAGAATACCTTTTAAAATAGCTACCCTTCTCCGAGCCTTATAATTTCCTGTCTGATAATGGCAGTCTCCTGGATGGCAACCTCCGATCAATACGCCATCCGCCCCATCAATCAGAGCTTTTAACACATAGATGGAATCTACCGCTCCCGAACACATTAAATGGATGATACGAATATTGGGAGGATATTGTTGCCGGGTGGTCCCGGCAAGATCGGCTCCAGTATAAGTACACCAGTGACATAAAAAAGCGACAATCCTCGGTTCAAAGTCAGCCATGTCTTACCTCCTAGTTTAAGGATCATTTCATTTGAGGAGTGCTTCGCTTAAGGACCCCTATGCTCGAGGATCACTTTGTTTGGGGTTTAAAGAATTTGCCTCTAACCTCGAGCCCTAAGTTCTCCAAAGGGGAACGGTCCTCAAGCCCCCGCAAGGGGGCGCTCCTCTATCTTTATCGGTTTAGTCGATGACCGCATCGAGGGCGGCCAGATTCAATTCTTTCTCAAAGTTACGCTGCTGGGATGCGGCATTCCGACAAGCGATGACGCAGGAACCGCAACCCTGGCAGAGTGATCCAATCACTTCAGCTTTTCCTTCCTCTTCATTAATGACTCTTGCCCCGTAAGGGCACACCGTCACACAGAGACCGCAGCCACAGCAGAGCCTTTTAATCACATAAGCCAAATAGGCTTTCTCCTCAACTGCTTCTTTGGATAAAAGCGCAGCCCCTCTGGCAGCGACCGCATTCCCCTGGGAAATCACATCTTCAATAAAATTGGGCGAATGGCAGAGACCACAGAAGAATTTACCTCGGTCCACAGAATCAAGAGGGGCCGATTTGGGATTGGCCTCCATGAAAAAACCATCCGGATTGAGATCCACATCACAGATTTTTGCTAACTCCCGATGGTCATTTGGTTCAACTCCCGTGCTCAGAACCACACAATCTGCGGAAAGAGTGATTGGGCTGTTCATCGCAGGATCGAATAAGGAGACACGGAATCTTCCATCCTGAAGAGCCACCTGAGGCTTATTCTCCAGGTCGTATCGAATGAAAATGACACCCTTCCCTCTCGCTTGGTGGTAATACGTCTCATAAAATCCGTAGGTCCTCACATCACGGTAGAGCACATAAATATTCATGTCTGGAAAGGTTTCCTTCAATTTCAAAGCGTTTTTCACCGCATGGCCGCAACAGATACGGCTGCAATAGGGATGCTCCTCATCCCTGGAACCCACGCATTGGATCATCACCATGGAATGAACATCTTTCAAACCTTCATCCTCGAGATGAATCATTTTCTCCAATTGTCTCTGGGTGATCACTCGTGAATCTTCTCCATAAAGGTATTCTTTCGGAGTGATTTCCTTTCCCCCGGTAGCCAGAATCAGCACCCCGTGATCGAGAATCTTTTCTTCTCGTAGAGTCGAGTCTCCGACATTCTGATGACGGATCTTCGTTCGATAATGTCCATTGTTTTTTTCAAACCCGATAACCTCCGCTTCATAATAGAGGTGAATGGAATCATGATTTCCTACCTGTTTGGTGAGTTGTTCTAAAAGCTCTCGAGGGTTTGATCCCCTCAAGGTATAGAAGGACTCTTTCAAGTTTCCTCCTAACTCTTTTTCCTTCTCAACCAAATGAACCTCATATCCCTGCTGGGCCAATTGAAGAGATGCCGTCATGCCGGCAAGCCCTCCTCCTATCACCAATCCCTTTTTATCAATTTTCTGCTTCCCTTTTTGAATAGGTTGAGATCGCCTCGCCCTCTCCACCGCCATCCGGATCAGGGCCATCGCCTTCTCGGTGGCTAATTTGGGATAATTTTCATGAACAAAAGCACATTGTTCCCGGATATTCGCATACTCGATGAGGTAGGGATTAAAACCCATTCCTTTCGCCATCTCTTCCATGGCCCCTCGAATCTCCCGATGGGAACAACCTGCGAGGACGATCCGATTGAGACCCTGTTCTCCGATTCTCTTTTTAATAAGATCCAAATCTTCTGGAAGGCAAGCCAACCCCACCTCTTCAACAAGAATCACCTCCCTCAGCAATTTTGTTCCCAAGATAAGATCGAAGAGAGAGAGGTTTTTCTTTAATTCCTCACCACAATGGCAGATGAAGACCCCTATTTTGGGAATCTCCTCACCCAAAGCTCCTTCCATCGGATATTCTTTGGGGGATTGAGGAAGACGATTGGGACTGAGGAAGGATGCCGCTATGGCTGCAGCGCTTGATCCTTCCACCACGGTCTCGGGAATGTCTCTCGGACCCCGAAACGCCCCTCCTACGAAAATTCCGTTCACGGAGGTCTGTGCAGGATTAAATTCGTCAGTCTGACAAAATCCCTGCGGAGTCAACTGGAGACCCATTTTCTTGGCTAAGTCCTTGATGGTCTGCGGCGGGGTAAAACCCAAAGATAGAACGACCGCATCGTACTCCCTCTCTTCGAAGGTTCCATCTTCTTTTACATAAGTGATCAAGAGATTTTTCGTCTGCCTAAGTTCTTTAATCGAAGAGATGGCGCTTCGGACATATTCAATCCCATATTCCGTTTTGGCCCTTTCATAATAACGCTCATAATCCTTTCCCATCGGTCTGATATCCATATAGAAAAAGGTGACTCCAAGATTGGGGGATCTATCCTTTGCAATCATGGCCTGTTTGGTGGCGTACATACAGCATATGGTAGAGCAGTGATCCTGACCGCAGGAGGGATCCCTTGAGCCAACACATTGAATAAAAGCAATCCTTTCCATCTTTTTTCCATCGGAAATACGGATGGGCAATCCCTGCGTGGGACTCGATGTGGAAAGCAATCTCTCAAATTGAATGCTTGTCATTACATTTTCATAACGGCCAAAACCATATTCTCCCTTTCTCTGGGCGATGAAGGGTTCAAAACCAAACCCCAAAAGGATGGCTCCAACCTCAATTTCCTCTTCTTCTTCTTTCATGTCGAGGTCAATCGCGCCTGGGTTGCAGACCTTTACACATTCTCCACATCGGGTACAGGTTTTTGGATCGATCACTAAGCTGTGGGGGATGGCCTGAGGATAAGGAAGATAAATCGCCTTCCGTTTCTCCAAACCCCCGCCAAACTCCCTCTCTACCTCCACAGGACAAACTTTGATGCAGGCCTCGCAGAGGGTACACCGTTTTGGATCGACGAATCTTGGTTTCCGAACGACTGTGACTTTAAAGTCCCCCCCTTCTCCTTCAACCCCCACCACTTCTGAATAGGGTAACAGTTCGATATGGTCATGAAGATGGCATTCATAGATCGGACAAAAGGCAGGAGGCGTTGGGCTCATGAAACAAACCCCACAGGAGTTTGTAGGAAAGGTTTTATCCAATAATGGGAAATAACCCCCAATCGCTGGCCCCTGCTCTAAAAGGAAAACTTTTGTCCCCGTCTCTGCTAAAAGAAGCGCAGATTGCATTCCGGCAATGCCTGCACCCACCACTAATGCTGAACCCTTATCACCTCTCTTTTTCCCTTGCGCCATTTCTCCCTCTTAACAAAATTCGAAATTCGAATATCGAAATCCGAAACAAATCCTAATTTCTAATTTTCTAAACTCAAAACTTCTTTATTTGGATCATTTGGATTTTGAACATTCGTGTTCGTTTCGAATTTCGTGCTTCGGATTTAGGATTTAATCTGCTTCCATCATCAAGACTAACGCCTTGATTTATACAACTCATAATAGCCCCATTGATTCAAGTAATGGTTTCGGAGAAATTAAATGTCTCTTCCACCAATTTTCTCTCTTTTCAACATCAAGGGCCACTCCCATCAGTTCAGTAAAATAAAAAATGGGAAGACTCATGTCCTGCCTCATCTCCAAATTCATCTGGCAGAGGCCGCAGGAGGTAACAATACATTGAGCTCCTGCCTCCTTTGCCATAGATACGATTTTCCCTACCAGTGTCTTTACCACATCACTATAAGTCATAGCCAAGTCCGCACCACAACAATCAGTCTTATAAGACCACTCCACCGGCTCGGCCCCAAGGCTCTTCATTAAACGATCCAGATATTGGGGATTTTCCGGATCATCCAACTGGGTAATTTTAGGATGTCGAACTAAAGCACATCCATAGTAACAGGCAGGCTTTAATCCCTTTAAGGGCTTCCTCACCTTTCCTTGCACTTTCTCCAATCCAATTCGATTCAGGATCACATCCATCAACGCTAATATCTCAAGCGAAGGGTCATAGGTGAATCCAACGATCTCCTCAATTTCCTTTCGCTCCGCCTCGTTATTTTTCAGAACATGCTCGGTCCTTTTCAAATAGCTGAAACACCCGGCACAGGGAACGACCAGAGGCCCTGCCTTCGCAGACTGCGCTTTGGAGATATTCCTGGCTGGGAGGCAGAGAGAAAGGAGACGATTGAGACTGTGGGTGGCTGCAGCACCACAACAGTTCCAATCCTCGATCTCCACCAACTCTACCCCCAGGGTTTTAAACACCCCATGGGTCGATAACCCGTATTCTAAGGATGAAGAGTGATCCGTACAACCCGGAAAATAAGAAAATTTCATTCTAAACCTCCCCAAAAAGAACTCTGGAATAATGGAAGAGTGGAATATTGGAATAATGTTTTTTTAGAAACAAACTTTCCTTGGTCATTCTATTATTCATTATTTTTTTCACATTATTCCATCATTGATGGATTCGTAA
>DCVM01000185.1 GCA_002327985.1 Syntrophaceae bacterium UBA2188
TCTAAAATAATCATGGCAGAACCACCTCCACCCATCAAACTCTTTTTGATTTTTATCATTCTCTCCGCTCTCTATATCCTCTCCATGTTTCATCGTGTTTCCAATGCGGTCATGGCGCCCAACCTTATCCAGGATTTAGGTCTTGATGCAGAAACCCTTGGCATGCTGGGAGGCGCTTTCTTCTACTCCTTCGCCCTGCTTCAAATCCCTATGGGGCCGATGCTCGATCGGATTGGACCCCGTATCATCTTCACCTTTTCCCTTCTGATCGGGGCAGTTGGCGCCTTCCTCTTTGCCTCTGGAAATTCATTCCCTTCAGCCCTTTTGGGAAGAACTCTTATCGGGGCAGGAATGGCTTCTATTCTCATGGGGTCTCTAAAGGTTTTCACCTTAAATTTTTCACCTCGCAAGTTTGCTACCCTCATGGGCACCCTCACTTCTGTTGGGACATTGGGCAGTATCTTAGCCGCTTCTCCCCTCGCCTATCTCACTTCTACGATAGGATGGAGAATAACCTTCATGATTGCCGGCGGGGTGACAGTCGCCTTCGCCTTTCTCACTTTTTGGATTTTAGGCGAAGGAAAGAAAAATCAAGAGCGCTTCGGCTCAACTTCCCCGCCCCAACCGGTGATAAAAATTCAACAATCTTTTCGACTGATCCTAAGTTCTCTTGCCTTCTGGCAAATTGCAACGGCTGCCTTTTTTAGATTTGGGGTTTCCATGAGCCTTCAGGGTTTATGGTTGGGACCTTATCTGATGGACATCAAGGGATATTCACCTGTTCAAACAGGGAATCTCCTCATCCTGCTGGCAATCGGAGCCATCGTGGGAGGCCCTATCGCAGGCCAATTCTCTGATCGAATTTTCCGTGACAGCAAGAGGGTTGCCCTGTGGGGATTGAGTCTTTATGCCTTAAGTCTTTTGCCTTTTCTTGGATTCTTCAAAATTCAAAACCCTTTATGGTTTGGTCTCATTTTCTTTCTAAATGGATTCTTCGGCGCCTTTGGAATGGTGATTTACTCCCAGGCTAAGGACCTTTTTCCCATCGCCATCTCAGGCACAGTCATGACATGGGTCAATTTCTTTACCATCGCCGGAGCTGCGGTGTTCATGCCGGCGATAGGAAAAATCATTGAATCCTTCCCGCGTATTGGCCAAGCTTATCCTGCTGAGGCCTATCACCTTGCCTTCCTGATCTGTTTCCTGGGAATGGTGGTGAGCATCATTTTCTATGCCTTCTCCAGGAAAGAAAAACAGAAGCTCGGAGTTCAGAGTTCGGCGTTCGGAGTTAATTTTAGGGGTTAACGTTAAAAATCTCCGGACTCATTACTCCGAACTGTTAACTGGATTGTTCGTTGGGAAAGGTCATCTGGCCTCCATAGTAACCTAGGAAAGAAACGATAGGCGTAAGGATGACCATCATGATGAAATAGACGGGATGGGTGATCTGGGGTTGAGAACTGCGCCAGAGGATGAGGATGATTTCAAAAACAAGTAAGAGTATAGAAAGCTGAATCTTTCTCTTTACAAAAAGGGTGAGCTTTAATCGATAATTGATCCACCAGGTGAGAAGCCCCGTGATGATGGCAAACGGAGACGCAATGGCTCCAAGGATGAGAAGGTAGAAACTGGCCATCTCAAAGGAAGGGTTTTGAAAGACAAGATAGAGGAGGATAAAGAGAGAAGAGGCCATTAAAAAAGCAAGGGGAAAGTGGACGACCATGGGGTGAGGATGGCGTTTTGCCATGGGAAGCTTTTGAAGGAGGTTCTGAAGCACAGGAGGAAGATGTTTTAACTCCTCGGGGACGCCTTTTTTCAAAACCCCTACCCGAGGATATCGCTCAAGAACCTCGGTCCCATGGGGAGCTGCTGAGATTGCCCCTGTAAGATTGCTTCCAGAGGGATGTCTGTTCATATGAAGGCCTTTGGACCAGAGAGGGCTTTTAGACACATCATAAACCTTTCCCTCAAAGGCGATATAGACGGGTTTTCCGTCCTTTCCATTAAACGATAACAATTCCTCAGATGTCATCTCTTTCATATCTTTCCTTCCTCAATGATGAATTTAGGAATTCTATGTTTTGTTAAATACAAGCTTTTGGTGTTTTCTTAAAACTCGCTGATGCTATTTATAAATTCTCTTGGAGTCACTATTTTAATACCTTTGAATTCTTCAAATGGAAAATGCCTTTTATTTCCCGTGATAATGAAATCCGCTCTTGCTTTTATGGCGCATTCCAAAATTCTTTTATCAGGTTCATCCGTCTTAAGTATATTTAACCGTTTGGCGGGGGTGACGATGGATGCTTTTCGATTAATTTCCCCTATTAGTTCTATAATCTCTCTGTGGTCCAACTTGAAACGAGGCCTCTTAAGGACTGCCTCGTATTCATTCAAAAGCGCCGGAGAAACAAAAAACCTTACTTTATCTTCTAAACCTAAAGATAAAAGTAAGGCGGGTAAGCTTTTTTCATATAGAGCGGCTGAACCGATGATGTTGGTGTCAAACACTACCTTGAGCATAGGCTAAAGACTTTTTCTAAAGGCCTTAATTTCTGCATCAATGTCCTCAAGACTGAGCTTATTCGTTCCAGCCTTTTTAGCTTGTTCCTGGAGCTTGGTTAACACGTCAGGTTGCTTGACAATATTTTTTAAATAGTCCTCGACGCTTAAAATAACTGCCGTAGCTTCTCCTTTCTTCCTAATCAAGAAGCGGTCCTGATTTTTTTTAACTCTTTCCAAAATCTGGCCCAATTGTGTTCTCGCTATAAGAGCCGAAATGCTTTTGGTCACTTTCAGGCTTCCTTCCATTCCTTTTCCTCCTTCAAGGATGATGAACTGATTAATTAATTAGTAATATAATGATAAGAAATTAATGAAGGGGTGTCAAGATGTAGCGTTTCTACCCATAATGCGTATGTATGGTAGTTGGGACATTGTTCAAAGTATCCACATTATCTTCCCTTCCCCTGCTTCCTCATTGCATCGTAAATTTTCCTGATCGGAATTTTGATAATTTTGATCTACGTCCCTCTCGATTATCCTTATATAACGGTTAGAGAGGGAGTGGGTTGATGGTCATTCATCATACTTGACGAGAGCCTGCGCCAGGTAGCTCAGGTCTTTACCACTGGGAAACGGTGCCCCGAGCGGGTGCCAACCCTCAGCCAATTTCTCCTTAACCTCACCTGTAAGATTCTCAATGAGGTCTTCCCCTTCCGCCAAGACGATGGTGTAATCGACTACTCTTTTCATTGCTATTAGTTATTCCTTTGTTGATGTTAGATTGTGGTTGGTGTTTTAGTTCATAATCTTATCGTTTTGCCTCCAAAAGAGTCTTCCTTTCTGACCCGGATGAACTGCTCCCTTTTTATTTCTCCATTCAAATACGACTTCAATACGCGAAACCTTTATCTTTTGTGCAAGGTACAGAGATTTTTCCCATGAATCGTTTGAATCCTCCCCCTGAATGGAAATTCCTATATCAGGGTAATAGCGATAACCCCTTTCCGTTAGGGGACCCTTAGAAATATTGGAATGAGTCTCCTTTTTCAGAGCTTCAAAACTACCGTAATATTTAAGTGCATATTTGTGGACGGCGTAAACCAGATCGTTCCAAATTCCCTTCTGAAATCTCTAAATATTTTTCAATTGTTCTACACGCTTCTGGAGTTCCGAGATGAGCCAAAAGGGTTAATATCCTTTTCTTTGATTCAATAGGAATATGCTTATAAAATAGTTTATCACTCTCCTTTAAGACCTCGTCATAATCGACATTATCAAAGTCTATCGTTTCTGAGAAGCTAAAATATTCCTCCTGTATAGATAAATCGATTGCTTCTTCAATCAGGGTGAGATTGTCAAAAACATTCTTAGAATTGTCATGATCATCTTCATTTCTTTTTACATCATTCATAATCCAGGCCCTCTATGAGTAAAAATTTACTCCTTTTAATAAAAACTGTCAAAGAACGAGCCATTAAAAATCATCTCCTTGAATTATTGACAATGGGATGATACCTTTATACTAAGGAGGGTTTATGATTCTGAAGATTCTGTTGGGTATCGTATTGGGTGGCCTTGCGGGATTGGGTGCAAGCTATCTTTTCCGAAGCATTGGAAGTTCCTGAGCCTTCACCTGTAACCCTTATCTCTCCGTCCCTTTGGGCGCTGTGGTGGGGTTGTTCTGGGCCTTAGGTTAAGGCCACATAAATAAAAACGCTCAGCGCTTGGCGCTATGCGCATAGCAATGTAAAGGGAGGTTAATCATGCCCCAATTGAGACAGGATCCTACTACAAAAGAATGGGTCATCATTGCAGCAGAGCGTGCAAAGAGGCCTGACAATTTTAAAAAGATCGGACCTTCTATAGAAACACCTGCTTATAAAGAAGACTGCCCTTTCTGTCCTGGGAATGAACATCTCACTCCCTATGAGACCCTTGCCTATCGAAGGAGCGGCCCCCCCAATAGTAAAGGATGGTGGGTAAGGGTTATTCCAAATAAATTTCCTGCTCTTTCTCCCGAAGGAAGTTTAGAGAGAACAGAAGAGAAGGGATTTTTCAGGATGATGGATGGCGTGGGGAGGCACGAGGTCGTCATCGGAAGTCCTATTCACAATCAACTCTTTCCTCTAATGGAGGATAAAGAAGTGGAGGAGGTTCTCCTCGCCTATCGAGAGAGGTATCTTGCCTTGAGAGAAGATCCGAGAATCAAATTGATCATCATCTTTAAAAACCATGGCCAAGCTGCCGGAACATCACTGGAGCACACCCATTCCCAAATCGTTGGAACAGCCGTCGTCCCTTCCAATATTCGAAAAAAATTGCAAGAGGCAGCACGATACTATGACGACCGTGGGCGCTGTGTCTATTGTGACCTGATCCAGGAGGAGCTCCGTTTCAAAAAAAGAATGGTCATGGATACAGAGCAGTTTGTTGTCCTTCAGCCTTTTGCGTCCCGAGTTCCGTTCGAGACCTGGATCATCCCAAAAACACACCAAGCCTCCTTTGGTTTAATCTCAGTGGAGGATTCTAAAAGATTTGCAAAAGTTTTAAAAAAAACCTTATTCAGCCTCTATTCCAAATTAAACGATCCAGATTACAACTATGTCATTCATACTTCTCCCATTAAAGATGAAGGGGAGGACTACTACCACTGGCATCTTCAAATCATTCCGCGACTGACTACGCCGGCCGGATTTGAAATGGGATCAGGCATCTATATCAATGTTTCCTTCCCCGAGGAAACGGCTCAATTCTTAAGGGAAGGGTAACGTAGAACTCTCTGATTCATTTTTAAAGGAGTGATCCACTTCATGCGCCTATTAAAAAAATATTTAATCACAGTGTTTATGCTCCCCCTCCTCATTCTTTTCTTCATGACGCCTTCGGAGGCCGGCCTTCGTGAACAAATTTTTGAAACCGTCTTGTCTAATGGGTTAAAAGTGATCCTCCTTGAAAACCCCAAGGCGCCACTGGTCACCTTTCAGGTCTGGTATCGTGTGGGATCCCGCAATGAGTCCTGGGGAAAGACAGGACTTTCCCATGTGCTGGAGCATATGATGTTTAAAGGGACAGAGAAGATCGGTCCCGAAGAATTCTCACGGATCATTCAGGAGAATGGAGGAAATCTCAATGCTTTTACTTCCTATGACTATACCGCCTATTTTGAAAATATCAGTGCGGATCGAGTCCAGGTGGCCATCGATTTAGAAGCAGACAGGATGCAAAATCTCGTTCTTCGAGAGGAGGACTTTCGGACAGAGCGAATGGTGGTGATGGAGGAGCGGAGGCTCCGCACCGAGGATAACCCACGGGCGATCCTGATCGAGCAAGTCATGGCCACAGCATTCCAAATTCATCCATACCGTTGGCCCATTATCGGCTGGATGGGAGACCTTGCCCGTCTAACGCTGGCCGACCTGAAAGCCTATTATCAAACCTACTATAACCCCATCAACGCCTTTCTCGTGGTCGTGGGAGATTTTAAGAAAGAGGAACTTCTGCCAAAAATTGAGAAGGCCTTTGGTTCATACCCAAAAGGAGTGGTTCCTGATCAGAAAAGAGATAAAGAACCACCACAGCTTGGGGAGCGAAGAATCTTTGTAAAAAAGGAAGCCCAGCTCCCATTCCTGGTGATGGGATATCATGTCCCAAACCTACAAGACCCGGATAGTTATGTACTGGAAGTGATTGCCACCCTTCTCTCCGAGGGAAAAAGCTCGAGACTCTATCAGGCTCTTGTCCGTGAGAAAAGGCTTGTCCTGAGTGCGGATGCGGATTATTCCCTTCTCTCCCGAGATCCACGCCTTTTTTATCTCTCCGCAGACCTTCTTCCTGGCAAAGAGGTGGCTGAAGTGGAGAGGGCTCTTGATCAAGAAATTGAACGCCTCCAGAGAGAACTTGTCGGAAGACAGGAATTAGAAAAGGCAAAGAACCAACTCGAAGCCTTGTTTATCTTTGGACAGGATTCCATCTTCAATCAGGCCATGCTTCTGGCGCGTCACGAGATTACGTTAAGCTGGAAAGCCGTTGATGATTATCTCCCTTCCATCCGAAAAGTGACTCCCGAGGAGATTCAGCGAGTAGCCAAAAAATACCTCACCCCGGATAATCGGACAGTAGGGATCCTGATCCCACTTCCTCCGAAAGAAGGAAAACCTGCGCCAGAAGGATCTCCTATAAAGGAGAAGATGGTTAGATAGGGAGAGATTGAGTTTTGAGTTATGAGTTTTAAAGGTTAACATTAGGGGTTAATGAGGGCAGAAATTTATGAGACTTTTTTTTAGATTTCTTATTCTGCAATCCGCAATCCGAATTCCGAAATGGAAACTCCTTGTCGTTCTCGTTTTTCTGTTATTATGCATGGGCCTGCTGAATAGCGCCCTACAGGCCCTACCCCCAGTCCAGAGGGCAGTACTTCCTAATGGGCTCGTCCTGCTTGTGAGTGAGGAACGCTCCCTCCCTTTTGTTACTTTACAGCTTCTCGTTAATTCAGGTTCTTGGAAAGATCCTGCAGGAGAAGAAGGTTTGTCATACTTAACCGCTCGGGGTCTCCTTCTGGGAACTTCAAAGCGTCAGGTGACGGCCATCCACGAAGAGCTCGATTTTATGGGCGCCTCTCTCTCTTCTTCTGCGGGTCGAGACTATGCCACGCTCAATCTGCGTGTTTTAAAAAAGGATTTGGACAAGGGGTGGGATCTCTTCATCGAGGTGCTCACCCAGCCCACCTTTCCTGAGGAAGAAATCAAGAGGGAAGTTGAAAAGACACTTGCAGCGATTCAATCCGCTGAAGATCAACCCGATGAGGTAGCAGAAAAGGAGTTCCGGAAAACCCTTTTTTCCAACAGTCCCTATGCCCACCCTGTTGTCGGGACAAAAGAATCCCTCCCTCGACTGACACGGGAAGCAATGATTCGATTTTATCGATTCTGTTACCATCCCAATAATGCTATCCTGACGGTTGTGGGAGATATCTCTGCCGAAGAAGTGAAGTCTAAACTTCTTCCAAGCCTTGCAAAATGGCCGACGGTTGAGATTCCTAAAATTCCTTTTAAGACCTCCTTTGAAAAAGAGCCGAAGACCGTGAAGATCGACCGCGGGATCACCCAAGCCAATATTGTCCTTGGACACGTCGGTGTAAGCCGGGACAATCCAGATTACTACGCCCTAACGATCATGAACTATATTCTGGGTGGGGGAGGTTTTTCCTCTCGATTGGTGGAGGAAATACGAAACAAGAGGGGCCTCGCATACTCTGTCGCCAGTTACTTTGATCCCGGAAAATATCCAGGTTCTTTCCAGATTGTTCTCCAGACAAAAAATGCCTCTGCTCGTGAGGCCATTTCCATCTCCATTCAGGAGATGGAGAGGATTCAAAAAGAGCTGGTTTCAGAGAAAGAATTGGAAGGGGCAAAGAAATATCTCATCGGAAGTTTTCCTATGCGTATTAATACCCAGGGAAAGCTGACCCATTTTCTCACCCAGGTAGAATACTATGGGTTGGGCCTGGATTATCCGGAAAAATACCCTTCCCTCATTCAATCCATCACCCGGGAAGAAGTGCTCCGTGTGGCGAAAAAATACCTCCATCCCGAAAATACAATCCTCATTGTGGTCGCCAATCTGAAGGAAGCAGGGATGGAATGATGGAGTTGATTGATAGGAAGAATTGGGATAGTATTAAAAAAACATCCAAAAGGGGAGGAAAGATGATGAACGAAAAAGAACGTTTGAATGCTTTGGAGGTGGCACTCAATAATGAGATGAGGGAACGGGAATTCTATCTTCAAAACGCCAACCGAACAAAAAACCCTCTCGGAAAGAAAATGTTTCAGCAAATCGGGGACGATGAATTAGAGCATTATGAACGGCTGAAACAGCTCCATCAAAAATGGGTCAAACAGGAAAAATGGCCTGAGACTGTTCCCATCAAAGTGAAAGATACGATGGTGAAGGATATCCTGGTCCAATTTCTTAAAAAGGTCGATGAGACCAAAGGAGATTCGGATGATTTAACGGCGGTCCGAACCGCTCTCGACTTTGAGGCAAGGGGAGCCAAGTTCTATGCTGAACTGCGGGATAGCGTTATTAATCCTAAAGAGAAGGAGTTTTTTGATCTCCTGTCGAAGATGGAAAATGAACACTACCTCTCTCTCAAGGATACAGAAGAATACTTCATTGATCCTGTCTCTTGGTATCGCAAAGCAGAACATCATACCCTGGACGGAGGTTAATCTTTTTGATCTTTGATAGGCCTGGACTCAGATCAGGGCAAGGATCGTCGGAGGGACGCCGCCACCTTCTTTCCATATTCGTAATTTTCCATCAGATTCTTTGGCGAAAAATCTAAGGCGTCTCGAATAATATATTTTTTAGGCTTGATCTCGACGATGGGAGCAAAGCGAACCTTCTTAAGTTCCTTTTCGATTCTCTTTCGTGAATGATTTTGAGGGAGACATCCTTTTATTTTCTCCCAATTCTCCTTCAGGGTATTGAGACGCTTTGCCCCTTCTACGTCTGTGCGGTAGATCTCATTGACCATGAGTTCGACGGCGCGGCCGAGATAGGTGAAGGCATTGCTTTTCATTCCACTCCAACTCTCACCAAATTCCTGCCGTTCGACTTCGAATGGAGAAGCATAAATGACATAAATCGCCTCAGCCCCTGCCTGAAATGCCTGGCCAAGGGGGGTGATATCCCGAATCCCTCCATCCACTAAATGTTCTTTCCCGATTTTGACCGGTGGAAAGTAGTAGGGCATGGTTCCACTGGCTAAAACATAGTCAAGGATTCTCGGACTCTTGTTATTAGCCGTTTTAAGCGCTCCGGTCTCCAGCGACACATACTGGATCTTTAAGATCCGTTTTGACTTTGCCAAACGATTAGGTTTCAGATATCTCTGTAAAAGTTTCTTGAGTGGCTTGGGATCATAGATGCTGTCCGCCCCTAAAACAATTCCCACCTCATTACCCGGTTTCCTAATGTAGACACTTTCGTTTCCTTCAATTTCCTCAAGCCAGAGGCGGCGGAGGGCGGTAAAAGTTTCTTTTAGATTTTGAAGGCTGATCTCAGGATGAACGGAATCAAAAGGAGCCTGGGCCAGAAAACTGGCGTTTAATGCTCCCACTGAAACGCCGCAGAGAATTTCGAAGTCGAGCCCCCTGTTGAGGATCAACTCCTCCATGGCGCCAATTTGGAAAGACCCTTTCGCTCCCCCGCCACTTAACACCAACGCCCTCCGAGTCATCTTTGCCCTCCTCATAAAAATTAAGAAGGTAAAAACCTGGACAAAAGCCAACTCACGAGGCTGATCAAAATCGACCCGAACACCGCGCCCCAGAAACCACTGACATGAAATCCACTCACCAAAGCTGAAACCAACCAGAGCATCAGCCCATTGATGACCAGGAGAAAAAGCCCGAGCGTCACCAAGGTGAGGGGAAGTGTGAGTAAGACCAGGATGGGCCGGATAATCGTATTGACGATACCCAGTAGAAAAGCGGTCACTAAAGCCGCCCAGAAACTATCCACCCAGATCAACCCGGGAAAGAGGTAGGCGATGATCAGAATGGCCACCACATTAATGATTAAACGAATGATGAAAAACATAATGCCTCCTTTAAGCACGGATCTCTTTTACCCCAGTATAGGGCACATCCATTCTTAGAATCAACTCTTTTCTTCCCTTTTTCATTAAAGAACTTATTGATCCCCGTTGACAGGGGAAATATTATTTGTTAACCTTTCTTTAACTTTTGGTTGACAATCTTCCTGGAAATCGCTATGCCTATTGAAAAATTACGGATGGTTGTCCTGGCCTCCCTCATGGCTGCGCTGACAGCTGTTGGAGCTTACATTTATGTTCCTTTAGGCCCTGTACCGATTGTCCTCTCCACCCTCTTTGTTATTCTGAGTGGTCTTCTTCTTGGAAGTCGCTGGGGATTGGCGAGCATGGGTCTTTACCTTCTGGTAGGAGCCATCGGCATTCCTGTTTTTGCAGGAGGAAAAGGAGGGGTTGCCCATTTCTTTGGTCCCACGGGTGGTTACCTTTTTGGTTACATTCTTGCTTCATGGATCACCGGTTTTGTTTCAGAGCGCTCTCCTGGTCGATGGATACTGGATATTCTTGCTGTCGTGATTGGATCACTTGCTATCTACGGTCTGGGAGTTCCATGGCTTAAACTGGTCACTCAAATGTCATGGACAAAGGCGCTGATCGTAGGCGTGGTTCCTTTTCTCATCGGAGATGTATTGAAAGCCGCTATCGCTATTGTCCTTGCGAGATCTGTCAGGCCTATTTTGAAACGACAAATGAGCATGTCAACAATCGACAACGAAAAATAGTCTTGGGGTTAAGGTAACGAAGCCCGTATCGGTTAACGGTAACGTTTACAAAAAAAGGGGTACGGTGACGATGCTCGTATCGAAGCAAGAGTCTCGAAACTTGAAGCTCGAGTATCCAGCATCCATATACAAGCCTCGATACGAGCTTCGACAACGACAAACGTTAATTTCAATTTAACGAAACGGGCATCCTTACCCTTACCCTTATTTTCTGAACAATTATGATCCAAATCCTAAACCTTGATCACTATTATCCTGACGGAACTCATGCCTTAAAAGGCATCAACCTTACCATCTCCGACGGTGAATTCCTTCTCATCTGCGGCCCCAATGGAAGTGGTAAAACTACGCTCATCCGTCTCATCAGCGGTTTATTAAAACCCTTTTCAGGCTCCATCCGTGTAAACGGTTTCAATACGGTCAATGAATCAAAGCAAGTCCGTGGTCTGATCGGCATGGTCTTTCAGGACCCCGATAGCCAGATTGTTGGAGAAACGGTGAGAGAAGATATTACCTTTGGTCCTGAAAATCTTGGACTCTCTCAAAAAGAAATCGATGAACGGGTGGATTGGGCGCTACGGGTAATGGGGCTTGAAACCCTTTCAGAAAAACCCTGTTACCTCCTTTCAGGAGGGGAAAAAAGGCGCCTTGCCATTGCCGGGGTGCTTGCCATGAGCCCTCAAGTGATTCTTTTTGATGAACCTTTCTCGTTTTTAGACTATCCGGGTATTCAAGAGGTCTTAAAGCATTTGGTTCACTTGCATCGAGAAGGACACACATTAATCGTCACCACCCACGATGTGGAAAAGGTGATCGCTCATGTAGACCGCATTGCCATCATCCATGATGGAGAACTCAAAATGGCAGGCCCACCAGAAGAACTCATTACAAAACTCCCACAATTTGGGATTCGACCTCCCTGTTACGCCCTTCTGGGAAAGGAAAAAGTTTCATGGCTCGAATAGCGCTTCACTACTTTCCTGGAAATTCCCTTCTTCATCACTGGGATGCCCGATGTAAATTCTTCGGGCTCCTGATGATGACGGCAACTCTTGTTCAATCAAACATTGCATGGTTTACTTTTGATTCAATTCTACTGATCGGCCTTCTCTTTCTTTCGAAACTACCTCTCAGACAATTCCTTCGTGATTTTTGGATTTGGGCGATCTTTCTTTTTGCCCTCTTCTTTTTTCAAGCCTTCTTCACTCCAGGACTCAGGGTATCTTTTTTTCCATGGCTTCCTATAAGCCTGGAAGGGATTTATCTCGGAGGTCTCACCTGCTGGCGTCTGGCACTTATTCTCGGATATGCTGTCCTCTTCACCGCTGTAACACGTCCTCGTGAGCTTCGGGACACACTCGCCTGGCTCTTAAAACCCCTTCCGTTTCTTCCTGAACGTCGCATAGGGCTAATGGTCTCTCTTACTCTTCGCTTTTTCTCAATCATACTGGATGAAGCAGAAGAGGTCCGCCTGGCCCACAAGGCCCGGCTGGGAGACCAGAACAAAAATCCTTTTCGTAAAGCTAAATTTCTTGCACTCCCTCTTCTCCGGCGCTCATTGTCCCGGGCAGAAGAGGTCACCCTTGCCCTCGCTGCTAAAGGCTTTCGCGATGACCTCCCTATCCATCTTTCAAAATTACCATTTTCTCATCTCGTTCCTCTTTTTATTCTTTTAGGATCTTTAATGATCATAGGGTGGTATCAACTTTAAAAAATATCGAGGGGGAGAACGGTTAGAGACACGAGGCAGGAAAGTATATAAAAAAAACCGCAAAGATTTGCGGCTTTATCAAAAACAGGAGGAAACTTAAAAAATTTCTTTAATATCTATCGGGAAAGGTTTTTCAAATACCCCTTTTTTTTCGTTTAAGCTGGGGCCAGTTCCGGAGTGAAAAAGGAAAAGAACCCTTCCTTGGTCCCCTCTCTCTGGATCTTCTCAAAGGCGCACGCCACCGCTGCCTTCACCTCCCCCAAATCCACCGGCTTCATCGCCTGATAAAAAATCCCCGCCCCCCGAAGACGCTTCACTAACCCCAGCGACTCCTCCGACGATATCACGATGATCTGAATCCTCGGATTAATATTCTTCAACAAGGGAACCACATCACACGCCTTCACCCCTTCAATCTCATCATCAATCAAAATCACCTGAACGTTCCCCTTCCGAATCCTCCGAATCATCTCGCTCATCACCTTCGCCGTCTCTACCTTATATCCCATCCCATGAAAAAATGTAGAGAGCGACCGGCTCCAGTGATCATCCTCATAGGCTATTAGTATCGTCTTCGCTTTCATCCTCATCTCCCCCTATTCCATCCCCCCTACACCACTCGGATGGGTACCTCAGACTTTCTCGTCGGAGAGGTAGCCGCCCCAATAAAAGAGGAAAGCAGAACTCCTGCCGGAATCAACTGTGCCAACACCACAATGATCCCAAAGGTAAGGAAGAACATCACTCCCACAAGCCCTACCCCCCTTACTCCTCCCTGGTAAGCAATCCCAAAAGAAAACAGGGCTATCGACACGATCAAAACTAAACTCAGGATTGCTAAAATCTTTTTCATCTTCTCTGACATGGCTATCATCTCCTCTTCGGGTGGCTCCCTCTACTTTTTGACCGCTACCGGCTCTGCCCCTGGTACCATCACTTCCTCTTCCACCTTCTTCTCTTTCTTGAAAGCCGCGGTGGTCGCTGTGCCTATGAAGCTGAAGAAAAGAATGGCTGCCGGGATCAGCTGAAGAAGAACGATAATTGCTCCGATGATGATGAAGATCCAAAGGGCCGTTCCAGCTTCTTTCATGCTGATGGAGCGTGCAAATGCTGGAGAAGCCATTAAGCTCATCAACCCTACCATCAACCCAACCTTTAAACCTTTCATTCTTTTTTCCATTGTCGTTTCCTCCTTTGTTTGGCGTTCACCCTTAGTAATGCATTCTGCATGCCAAAGAATCAATTATCACTTAAGTATTTGATATTATATGATTTTCTAAAATTAAGGGTTATTGATTGCAGGATTTTCAAGGCCAAAATGAATAGTTTAAATATACATATTGGAGGGTTTATATTCTGATAGATTTATAACTAATTGAATTTATTTGTATTAACTAATTATAATAAAATTATACATAAAATCAAATTTGTATAAAATATATATACATAATGTGTTGCTTTCTAACCTCCTGTTTTTAAAACCATAATCTATGTCCATTCTCTTTCAACCACAACCTACATTTCCTATGGTAAGGAAGGATCGTCTCTAAAGCGGCCCAAAATCTTTTGGAATGATTTTTTTCTTTTATATGGACAAGTTCATGAATCAGGACGTAATCGATAACGTCCAATGGTGCCATGATCATTCTCCAGCTAAAAGATAATCGATTATCTCGTGAACAGGAGCCCCAACGGTATTTGGCGCTTGTTATCATTAACCCTTTCGGAAATAACTCAAGTCTATTACTTAAATAATAGACTCTTTCTTCAATCTTCTCTTTTGCCTCTCTTTTATACCAATGAATAAAAAGATCTCTTGCCTCTTCTAAATGATCCCTATCAAGGATGAATTTACCAAAAGATAACTTGAGTGGAAATCCTTTATCGTTGGTTTGGCCTATTTCTAACGGATACCAATCTCCTAAATATAAAAATTTCTCGCCGGGGATAAATGCCTTATTGAGGTCCCTCGTAACCTTCTCTTTTTCTGATATTTTTTTAACGATCCATGACTGTTTATCCTTAATAAATTTTTCTATCTCCCCTTTCGGTGTATGGTAAGGGACATAAAGGACTATTCTCCCATCCTTTTTAATATGGAGAGAGACCGTTTTCTTTCTTTTTTTACTTCTGATCAACTGAAAGTTAGGACAATTATCCATCCGTTCTCATGGCATCACTCGACTCTAAAAGAATTTTTACCAAACAAGCCTCGAATCTCCGATCATCTGCAAGCGTCCTCTTCCTCGGTCCTTTCGTCCTTTCACCACTTCGGCGGAGTCTGCTCTTTATCTCTCGCTCCTCTAATAAAAATTCTATTTTTTCAGAACGAAATTCTCTGCCGATCGGGCTCAAACATCTCGCCCCTTTCCCCAGCACCACGGCTGCCAATCCCCAATCTTGAGTGATCACAATATCTCCACCCTCTGTCTTATTACTGACCGTTATATCCGCCTCTTGAGGATCGTCTCCCACCACAATGGGGTGGTCCGACTGGATGTTGTGATGAAAACTCGCCACTGTCCAAACCTGAATGCCATATTGATGCCCGATTTTCATTGAAACTCTCAAAACAGATTTAGGGCAAGCATCTGCATCCACTATAATCTTCATGAACTTTTTCTTTCATTTTATTGATTCTGAGGTGACCCTGCTACTTTTAAGAACGGCTCTCGGGGAGGTTCATGTAATTTATGTAATTTCTATGAACTAACTTATCGAATATTTCCGTGTCTTCCAGAAATCGATGGATAAAATGAAGCGTAGATTGGACGATTTCTGGCTGACCGATCACCGCATCGCTTCCAAAAAGGATACGATCTTGGTACTGTTGGATAAAGCTTTTATAGGGCACTGGATCTTTTTCCATAAAAGATTCTAAAGAAGCCATGTCCGTGTAGCAATTTGGATATTTGTCTAAAAGAGAGGAGATGGCCTTTCTGGAAAATCCAAAATGGGGGATATTAAAATTAATCTTGGGAAAACTCTCAATCATTTCTGCGATAAAATTCCCATATTTTCTCAAATCAGCGTGTATCAGGATCGGCATACCTTGAGAGGATGCATTTTCAATAATCATCGATGTGATCTTCTCTGATTGCTTGCATGTTCGACGAAAGGTCTTTTCCATACCACCTATTCGCAGTACCGTATCTTCCTCTGGAACATAAAGCAGTTTAACGCCGATAAACCCCTTCTGCCTGTACATTTTGATTTTTTCTTCAATATTATTTTCGATAAAACGTGCGTCTAAAAAGGGGACCATCTTCAGACGATGGGGTGAGTAAATGACAGAAAATGGGTCCTTTTGATTTTCAATGGCCTCCCGGGTCACATTATGATGATAGGCTCCGGGTATCATCTTCAGATAAGTATTTATTTCGGTGGGAAATTCGGCTATCACCAAGACATTCATACCGACAAAACCGATTTTCCCCAAATAATCGAAAGCATGCTTGAGTTCGCTTAAAGAACCTTGATAAAAAAAATGAATATGAGCATCATAGTATTTCATGTTTAAAACCTTCTCTCATAACTCTTCTTTACCTATTCTCATCCCTTCTTCAAAATCTCAAAAACCCGGTCCCGGTAGTCCCGGCTTTTTTCATCGGCAGGGATCACATCGATCTCCGAAGGAGAGGATGCCCCCAAACCAAGTTCTGCTGCCCTTGCAATTTGTTCCTGCTCAAAGATCTTAGGCCTCATGATGCTTTCATTGCTTCCAAGAAGTTTTAAAATGGCTACTCCAACAGCATCCATGCCCACTCGATCCGTAGAGGCAAGGAAGACCTCCCCTTTTGCATGCTTTCCAGTCATGGGACCGCCATCCACAAAGGCATCGATTCCGTCAAGGATGATCAGGGCAGGTTTAAAAGGTTCATTAATCTCCGCGATCATCTTTCGTTGATGGGGAGATCCGTGAAGTTCCTTCATATATTCGTACCCATGACGGGAGGTAGGCACAACACCCACATGGAGCTTCAGCGAAAACGTAAAGATTCCTCCATACTGATGGGTCTTCAGGCAGCAGGTGGAAACGAGGCACTCTGCATCAAGGATAGGCCGTGCAATCCGAAACCCATTTGACCAGTGACTCTTTTTAGGTTTGAATAAGACCCAATCCTTCTGATCAAGCTCGTCGAAGTCAATGACCTTTACATTCAATTTATCCAGAATGGGCAAAATGCCCTTTTTCCCCATCACCTCCCGGGTGGGCGGATAGCTTCTCTCTCCAAGGCTGATCGATCTTGCCCCCATTTCCCAGATCTCCTCTATTAATGATACCAGTGTGTCATTGTGCGTGGAACCTGGCGTGATATCGGCAGTATTGAAATTGGGTTTGATCAGGACATTCTTCCCTTTGACAGGATAAATCTTGAGGGCGTTCAATGATGCCTTTACGCCTTTTTTCCGATCATCTGTTTTCATCAATATTACACGGCTCATAGGTTTCGACATTATTATTCCTCCATCCGTACCTAACAATAAACCTCCACCCACTATCCCAGCATATTTTAAAAAATTCCTTCGGTTAATTCTCTTCATCCTTCCTCCACTCGGTCGTATCTCTCCTGACCGAGACAGAGACTGCATCGCGAATCAGAGCACCATTGGCAGAATTTGCAGTCAGGGCAGCGATGCTTCTTATCCTTGCTTTCTTCTAAACAGCAGACAAGTCCATAGGGCGTTACCTCAAAACAGACGCCATCTTCGTAGAGATACTTCTTATCTTCATCAGCCATTCGTTAAACCACCCATCTACTTCCCGTAGAAGAATCCCATAAAATTATAAGATATTCTTCTTCCAATTAACCAATTATCTTTGAAAAGGCAGGAATGAATGTTACGAAGGACTTATCGATTAATTCTTAAGGTAGTTATAACGTGGCTTGGAGAGGGTTAGGTGATTTATGAATACTCACCATTCCAAAGGGCTTACATGCTATTTGACGACTCTGTCGTCATTTGTCATGCCAAATGACGAAACAGAGGTCAATATTTATTTTCTACCGTAACCCTATTAGGGGTGGTTTTGGAAAAAGATTTAGAATAAGTGTGCTTGGGGATTACATTCAAGTATTTCTACCCAGGCTTGCTGAAAACTACCTTCGTGCTGGCCCAAAAAAGGCTTCAGATAATGATTCACCCCATTAGAAATAATGCCCCGCCCGTGGTCGAGTCTATTCGACTGAAATTTCTAACGGGATAAACTTCGGTTTCATTCAAATTCATACCCGTCACCTTTCCGAATCAACCCAATCTCCCTTCTCTCAATTGCCAAGTTGTTTTTGAAACTACATTTTCCTTCTTTTTGAGTTTTCAGCTTTGAGCTTCAGTGATCGGCACCTTCTTTCTATGGATGACTCAGGAACTACTGCACTTTGTAAAGTGTATCGTTTACTCTTGCCCCAAAGCTTACCAAACCTTCTCGGCTTGACAATCCCTTAATTATTTATTAAAAATGTATTACATTATTATCAAATCGAGAATGCCTTGAAAATAGAAAAAATCTCATGGGATCAAGAAACAGCTGATCACATTTCAAACCATCTGGTTTCGCCGGAAGAGGTTGAAGAGGTATTGTTTAATGATGTCGACATACCACTTATGATGCGGGGAAGAGAAGGTAAATATCTTGCTTATGGAAAAACTCATGGAGGGCGGCTATTATTCATCGTGTGGGCCTCAAAATATAAGAAAACAAAAATCATTACTGCCAGAGATATGACCGAAAAGGAAAAGCGATTTTACAGAAGGAGGAAAGAATGAAAGTGCCAAAATTTAAAAGTTTAAAAGAAGAAAAGGAATTTTGGGATACCCATGATTCAACGGATTATCACGATAACTTCAAGATAACCAAAAGTGTGGTTTTTGTTCGACCCAAGAAAGAAGTCATTTCTTTACGTCTGGAGCCTAAGTTCATAAGGAGATTAAGAGAACTTGCTGATAAAGAAGGTCTACCTCCTACTACCTATGCTAGGATGTTAATTGTTAAGAGCATTCAGGCCCATACAAAATAAACCTTTCATCCAGAATTCACCCGGTAACCTCTTGACCGATTTGCACTACCTGTCCTCCGCAGTCCCGCATTCCCCTCATCTTGGCTTTTAACGGGAATGGCCAAACTTCTCTATGAAGGACACATAAACTTGATTTCAACATCATTCAGTCAACAATGTCCCCTCTTCGGAGGTCCACAGTAGCTTTGTATTACGTTTTCCTTCTTTTTCATCAAAAGAAAATGAGAAACCCAATTACACAGTCGTTATGGGGATTATAAGGCCGCCATCATTGGATGTACCTCACGAGACACTCGTTCAGACAGAGCATCCTCGGCCACATCCATATCATACCGGCTCTGCAAGTTCATCCAATAGCGGGGATTTTGCCCTACATAGCATCTCAGGCGCAAGGCAAGTTTGGCAGTCACCGAAAGGATGCTATATTGCCCTTTACGTTCCCCCTCTTTGATACTGTGAAGCGTACCAATCTATAACCCGCCTAATCATTTTTTGATAAGATGTACGATGCTTTTGTGCTTCTTTCTTGAAAAACTCCACGCTCGATTTTCTTAACGAGATGGTTATCTTAACGTTCTCTTCTTTCAAGACCAACTGATCCGGTGGGGGGAGAAAGTCTTTTACGACTCTCAATTCACCCATTGGTTCATCAGTATATCTTATTTTGTTCTTCATAGATCTTCCTCCCTTTTCTCCAAAACCCCGCACCATAGATGCGGATGATATTTTCCCTATATGTGAATCGAACGGTCATGATGCCATCTCCGACACGTCCAATACAATAATATCGTTCCTCCTCACCGCTATGGGTTACATCCTCTAATATAATACGTTGGGGGTCAAGAAAAGCACGTTGAGCTATGGCAAAAGAAACACCGTGCTTCGTTTGATTTTCTATATCTTTGTCTTCATCCCAATCGAAAAGGGTCTTTGGCACCTAAAAATAATACGACTTTATAAATTAAAATGCAATATAAAAATATGGCGATATGTATGTAAAAACAATGCTGAGGGATTATGGGGGATTTATAAAAAATCCCCATGCCTTCAGGCACGCGGGCAATCCCCTGGCAAGATTTCCCCAAAATGGCTGAAATTCAAATTTAAAACTCGGCCTCATGAAATGAGGAATCCTGGGGTGGAGAGATTTAAGAAGACTTAAAAAACGTGAGCGAAAGCAAGAAAAGAAAAAAAAGGTAAAACTGTTCTTTCTTAAATTCGAGTTTTTCCCTTTGGAGTTGGACTTCGAGCCTAAACTGATTCTCTTTTTGCTTCCCTTTATCTTCCATGAGCCTCTTCCAAGATTCAAATCGATCTCTCTTAAATTTAAGCCATTCTCCTCGTAACCTAAGTCTTTCTGCTTTGAGCTCGATATCTTTTCTTTTTAACTCAAGGTTCTCATTTTTCTGACTGAAGTATTCTCCTATCAGAAAGTCTACTATTTTTTTATAAAGACCATTGTCCCCATCCTCTTTATCTTCGTTATTCTCTTTTCCAGGGCTTTCAAGTATTGATTCAAGGGTAAATTTTTCATCTCTATTCCTTCCAACAGGTTTATACAAGCTCACCTCTCTGTATTTTTTATTCATGTACTCTTTTATATCTTTGTTTCTAACCCTTCTAATAATGGGAGTTACTTCTTCTAACGTTTGGGGCTTGGATTCAAGGATTTCCACCCAGGCCTGCTGAAAACTATCCTCGTACCGCCCCAAAAAAGGTTGAAGATAATTATTTACCTCGGTTTCGTTCAATTTCATACCGGTTACCTTTCCGAATCAACCCGATAGGCAGAAAGAAATAATAACGAAATAGCCAAAGAAAGCAAGAAAAGGGAAGGTAGTAAAATCAGCAATCCCTCCCTCAATTGTCAAGTTGTTTGAAAACAGGGGCTTCATCTCCCCCAACCAACGGATATTTTCATAACGGAGAGATATCTATTCCAAGTATTACAATGGGCATATCAAAGATGGGCCTCAAATATTGGAACTCCTTGAATGCTTTTTCAAAATGCATCATTCCAGAGTATGTTTTTCGTCCCCGTTGCAAAGCTTTTTGTTTACCAATCTCACACAAAATATTTGCAAATCCCAGGGTCGGGGTTATCAACGCTCCTAAATGGATCTGCTTTGAGAAATATGAAAGCATGAATTTTATATAATCTTGGTAGTATGACCTCGCATTGCCAAATTCAACTTCGACCTGAAGGGCAGCCTTTCTGTAATCATACTTCAAGTTAAGTTCTGAAATTACCTTTCCCTCTTTTTGCCAACTAAATGCTGAAAATCCCCTTTCAATTTCGCAGTTATAAAAAGCTTGTCCTTCATCGACTTTGAAACTTATCCCATTAATTATCTTTTCAACCTCGGCAAAAGAATCATTACGCAACAAACTTTCTTTGTCAGTTTTGTGATACATAGAATCAGCGATATATAATTTTACATTGTGCACCATATCTTTAGTAACGGGTATTAGCTTGAAAACGTCCAGGGATATTTTCTCAATCTCTAAAAATTCGCCCACGGTTCCTTTTCTTGTTTCAGTAAACGTCTCATTTAGCCAATCAATAAAAGATGTCTGAATTTTATTCGTGTACTTAATCTGGACATGCTTACGCACATTATTCAATCTCCGAAGCACTACTTGCACCGATTGATTATTACCGTAGAGAAGTGTAATGTGTTTTTTCTCTCCCGAATCAGGGCTTTCGAAAAAGCTCTCGAAATTCTTGTGAATCGTAATTCCTTCTTTAAGGGTCGACTTCCCGACGAGATGTTTAAATGTCATACTTTTGATTCAACCTTCCAGGCTGTCGGTTGTTGAGAAAGTATTGGATGCGAGGATTCTCAATGTCGAAGATGAGCTGTTTCACTCACTATCGCCTGCAACTTGTTCAACTTGCTTGATCCACTATTGTGATAGTGAAACAGGTACCTCGTCCCAAGTTCTGCCATCCAGAACCCGGCCGGCTGCTTTCTTGCCAACACGTTTTCCTGAAGAATTAAAGGTCCCCCACTGTTTGAAGAAAAATGGAACACGATATTTTTTACACTGCTTCTGAATATCGTAAACCCATTCAGGTTTCATAGGCCTTGCCCGCGGCCCGCTTTCTCCACCTACAATAACCCATTTAATAACGTCAAGAAGGGATTCATCTAAGGAGATAGGGCTTAATAAAGGTTCTATGGATATAAATCTTATGTAAGCTGGAGATTCCTGGAGATGTCTAATTCGCCATGTATAATTTTGATTCTCTAAAGACACACCCAGCCAAACATTTTCGGGCCATGCTGCCTTTCCATCTTTTCTTGATCTATCAGAAGAAAAATATTTTAGTGTCCAGTTCAACATTCGGTCTGACCGCTTCGTCAAGACCTGAAAAATGTGATGTTTGGCTAGGCACATAGTATCAAAGACTCTTCCTATGAATTCATCAGGAACATCATCGTGGAAAAGGTCGGACATTGAATTAACGAAGATCATTTTTCGTTCTTTCCACGAAAGAGGTAGATCAAGCCGTTCAGGCCAGAGTTTGAGATCGAACCCTTGTTCATAGGGGTGGTCAGGAACACCACGGAATCTCTTTGCAAATGTTTCAGCATAGCAGTGGGCACACCCTGCGCTCACTTTCGTGCACCCCGTCACAGGGTTCCAAGTTGCATCCGTCCATTCTATTTTTGATTTATCGCTCATTGCCTACTCTTCTCATACTTCATAAAAATATCTTCGACAATCTTTTTACCTGTCGCATAGTGTCCGGCGAAAAGCATACAATATAAAGGCGCGTTCTTGCTATTCGTCATTAAGATGGGGCTGGAGCAATGACGAAAAATCTCTCCAAGCCTCTTTTTAAACGCATACCCAAACTCTTTTCCAGAATGCGGCTTCTTAATCGTTTCTATACCGAACAGGGTTCGCTCTTCCATGTACAAATCCACCATCCAGTCTTTGGTCCCCCAAAAATGATCCAGCCGCTCTCTACTCGCTTTTGAAATCATTTCAGGGTGCTTTCGAAGAACACCACGATTAATAGCCATTACCGGGAAGTTAAGAAGTACTTCAATCGTTTTTGTCTCAGCCAAATATTCCATCGATTCCCATTCAAATTGCATGCCGAAAGGGTCAATGAAGGCTATAGCCCTTTTCCTGCTCGAGTATGAGAGTTGAGGAAGTATTTGTTCACGAAGGATCTTATTACAATCTCCGTGATAAATGGCAATACCGTGAGTTGGAAACTCCCCACGAAGCTTCTCCAGTTTTTTCACACGCCAATCCGCTTGCTCAATGAAATGATACTGTGTGAAGGAGGGCGTTAATCCAAGGGCAATTCGGGGAGACCCGTCAACATACTTTTGTTCGTCTTTAGTCTTGGGTTTGCCTGTTCCCGCGAATGCGTCGACGTATTCATAGCCCCGACACCAGGTTTGTTTTTTCAGGACTTTTAGATAACCTGCCAAATATTTACGTAAGAGTTCAAGTTTTTCCAGGGACCACTTTCCGATTATATCTTCCCGTTCTTTGGAGGGGATCGGCATCTCCTCTACTCCACTTATTTTTTAGTCCCTCGGTTTTATCAAATGTTTGCCTGAGATGACATCAAGAGTTTACCAATTCGGGCAAAAAGATCAACAAATATTTTATTCAGCAAAAAACTCTCATGTTCCGATCTTCATCATGGATAAAATTCCAACTCATCGACGATTTTAAATTGATCGACAAGCCAATGTTGGATGGTATCTCTAATATCCCCGATCATCTCGATATCCCATTCAATCTCTCTTCTTGAAGTAATGAGAAGGCCTTTCAGTGGGTGACCTGATAAATTACTGGTCGGTAACGAGGAGATGGTATGGGTTTACCGGATTGATGGGCCGCTTCAATCCAAGCCTTTTTGGCTTTTTCCACCTCCTCCAGGGCCAATTCCGGGGTTTCACCGAATGCGGAGCAGGAATCCAGGTCAGGAATATCGGCGATGTAGCCGCCATCTTCTTCGCTATAAAAGATGTTGATGTGGTAGTCGCTCATTCTTCATCCTCCAATCTTAAATTATACAATTCGACCAGTCGCAGGAACTGACAGATTTGGTAAGGCTTGGCTTCCCCTTTTACTTCTTGGAGGTTAACCAGCTCCTGGATAGCTGGATGTGCGAAAACATGGTGGCTACCGCTCGTACGGACCAGTCGAAATCCAAATCCCTCAACCATATTTATTATGTCCCCGAATGCAACATTTCTCAAATACCCCTGGGAGAGCCGTTTGAGCAATGGTCTGCGTCTCATCATCGCGCCCCTAAAATTGAACGATTAGCAACCGCTGCCTGGATAGCGTTCATAGCATCCCAAAGATAAGTGGACTAAAAGTAATTTTCCACATTTTATCAAAAAGCTTTGGATTGTAAATTACTTTTTTATTGCCTCTCCAAGAGACTTCTTTCTTTTAAAAAGAGAAGGTCATCTAATTTGAGGTTCTCAGAATCCCGTTTTCGTCATGGATAAAATTCCAACTCATCGACGATTTTAAATTGATCGACAAGCCAATGTTGGATGGTATCTCTGACATCAGCGATCATTTCAATGTCCCACTCTATCTCTCTTTTTGAAGGAATGAGCCGTTTCACGAGATCATAGATTTGGTTGTCAACAAAATCCTGGCGCTTTATTTGGTCTTCGGTAAAGTTCTGCATATTTGATCTCCTATTGTATCACTACCCTGCCCGTTCGGTAATCACCTTTTATCTTCCTCTGTAATTGATCCAGGCCCTGAAAAAGGGGTTTACAAATCTGTATTCGTTCTTGCTCTCAAACAAAATATTGAGGTTAATCATCCGCCTAATCGCCCTGCGAACAGACGATGGATTATTTACTCCGGCAGATTTCATGAACGGAACGGAAAAAACCTTGTTTCCGCCCTCTCTGGCGATTGTCAGAAGGCATCTGATCTGGAAGTCTGTTAGGAGACTCATGTCGTTCTCATAAGACTTCTGTTCCCTCGCGAAAATTAATTCAAGGACATCCTTTAGTTTCTCTAAACCCGTAACGCTATTGCTTGGAGTTACCGTCCATAAAGCCTCACATAATTGCTGAATATCGCCTGGGATGTCATGGGCAATTTCAAAAACTTTTTTTAATACCTCATCATTAATCCCCCGTTTTCCTGTTGCGAATTTCTTTTTTAAGAATTCCGAAAATTCGGGATAGGGTAAGGGATCAACGGTTATGGGAATAGCGGATTTAAAGAAAGGCGAATCAGGGTGGGTAAATATCTCATCCATTTTGTTTCGAATGCTTCCTGCAAACACATAAGGAATATCCTTCTGAAATTGGATCTTACCCCTCATAAGCGAAAGGGCCTCCCGGGCATCACCGAGTTGCAGGATATCCTGGAATTCATCCAGAACCACAACGATTCGCTTTTTCTTATGAAGAGATTCAATGAGCGATAAGACTTCTGGGATTGAATTCGCTTTCAACTCAACGGAGGCATCAAAAGTAATGGTCGGCATCAAGGTGATGGGATCCACCGAAATAGAAGGTCTTAGATAAGATAGTGTCTTGATGATCTTGTCAAAAAACCCTGCTTTTTGTTCCAAAACAACAATGGCCCGAAGTATTCTCTTACATAGCGCATCAATTGATTTTATACCCAGCAGATCCATATACAGATACTGGATTCCCTTACATCTCTGGACCGCCTCATAGATGGCAGAAGACTTTCCGATTCGCCTTTCGCCCTGAATCACAATGTTTTGTGACGACTTGATATATCCGATAATTTGCTTTAATAGGGGTTCCCTCCCACAAAAATCCTGGCCCGAGACGATTTTCCCATATCGAAAAGGATTCATAAACCTCTCCTCTAATATGTCGCTATTGTGTATTATACATAAGTGCATTATACACATTAGTATAATATTGTCAAGCTAAAAGATCCCCCATGCTTATTTGAGCAGGATTCTTATCGTTACACCAGATGACGGATTAGCCCGTGCGGTCAAAGGCGACTTGAAAAAGGTCGGTTGGCTAGGAGAGGTCATAGGGGGGAAGCAGAATGTCAATCTCCTCAACTCGCCAAGCAGCATAGGCGAGGGCTTGATCAATATCCTGTGGCCCCAGATAAGGGTACAACTTCAGTATCTCATCTTTGGTCCTTCCTGCGGCAATGAGGCCGACAATCGTCCCTACCGTTACACGAAGTCCACGAATGCAAGGTTTTCCACCCATGACCTCAGGATCGAAAGTAATTCGGTTGATAGCTTTCATCTTTCACTCCAAAATTTTTCTAATAGACCACCCTAAATA
Source organism: Syntrophaceae bacterium UBA2188 (assembly GCA_002327985.1). Classification (GTDB taxonomy): domain Bacteria; phylum Desulfobacterota; class BSN033; order BSN033; family UBA1163; genus UBA1163. Next base: position 25,872 of record DCVM01000185.1, read on the forward strand.
ATAAATACCAAAAACAAAAAATATTGTCAATTTTTTCAATAAGTTTCAAACCTTTCGACCCATCTTCTTTTTGTCATTGTTAATCTAACCTTCCCTTTTATGGGTAGCCACGGCATGATTTCTTAGAATATTTTACTCAATAAATTTAGTTATAAGTACCAAATGCAAATAGTTTTGTATTTAGTAGAACTATATGCTAATATGCTTGCATATGGTACAAAGGCCTTTTTGGCTCAAATTAGTAGAATCAGCCTGGTCACGCAAATCGATTGTATGGCTTTCAGGTGTGCGGCGTGTGGGAAAGACTTTTCTATGCAAGAGTATTCCAGATATTGAATACTTTGACTGCGAACTCCCAAGTACACGCCGGCAGATGGAAGACCCTGAGGGTTTCCTGCCGAAGTTTCAGAACAAGAAAGTTGTTCTGGACGAAATTCATAGACTTCCCAATCCATCAGAATTTCTTAAAATTGCGGCTGACCATTTCCCATCCGTTAAGTTAATTGCAACTGGGTCTTCAACTCTTCAAGCTTCTTCTCGCTTTCGCGATACACTCGTTGGACGAAAAGCAGAGGTTTGGCTCACTCCGATGATGTCACAAGACTTAATAGATTTCGGTAATCAAGACTTATCCCATCGGCTTCTCCGGGGTGGCCTACCCCCTTTTTTCTTAAGTTCGGATCTACCGGAGGCTGATTTCCAAGAATGGATGGATTCATATTGGGCAAGGGATATTCAAGAGCTGTTCAGGCTGGAACGCCGTCATTCCTTTCAGAAATTCATAGAACTGCTTTTTATCCAAAGCGGCGGACTGTTCGAGGCGAATCGCTTTGCTGGCCCCTGTGAAGTGAGTCGGGGGACCATTAGCAATTATCTTTCGGTATTAGAGTCCACTTGGGTAATACATATTATCCGTCCTTTCTCGACGCGTCGTTCTGTGGAAATCATTGCTGCTCCAAAAACATATGCTTTCGATACAGGGTTTGTTTGCCATTTTCGAGGTTGGCATCCATTGAGAGATGACGATCTTGGCTTGTTGTGGGAGCATTGGGTTCTGAATGAAATGCATAGTCATCTCCAATCACCGGTTGTTCATTATTGGCGTGACAAAAAAGAACACGAAGTAGATTTCATTTTAATCCCGCGTGGCAAAAAACCAATTGCTATTGAATGTAAGTGGAGAGCAGATCATTTCGAATTTGGGAATTTAAAGGCATTTCGGCATCACTATCCAGAGGGGCCGAATTGGATTGTCTGTCAGGATGTGACTCGAGGATATGTTCGCACGCATGCCAATTTTAAAGTTGAATTCATGGGTATCGAAGAGCTCGGCACTCGCCTTAATGGTTTTTCTCCAACTCTGAAATAACAATCGCCTTTTCCTTTCCGAGGGTTGCAGATTCACGATCAGGTATCTCAAGAATGTTTTTGACTATCCGTTGAATGTTAATTAAACGATCCAGAAATCTCATCCCCCCTCACTTTTCACATATCAGCACAACGCATAGCGCCGTGCCTGCGGCAGGCATGGAGCATGGCGTCAAACGAGTCCAAGGCCGCCCGCACCTATTCAAAAAAAACGGAAAGCTCGCTCTCATTAAAAACGTGTCCTTGTTACGTGAGGTCAAATGAAGTAACGTGCAAAGTTTTAGTTGGGAAAAAAATACCAAAAATAAGAAAAAATAACAATTTCGATGAAGGAGCAGATTTCTTTTTAGAATTGACAAATTATGATTTTGTATTCATATTTTATTCAATGAAACCCATCCATCTAAAACCTATCCAAGAAATTTATTACCTCTGGGAACCCGTCTACCCTTATTTAGGCCAACAGATCCAAGAGTTTTATAACCATCATGATGGAAACATTCTGGAAATTGGGCCGTTCAGTGGCGTTATATTCAACTTGGAAAAAAGAAATATAGGTGGCTCCTTCTTCATTGCCTCCTTCCCTCCTGGAATGGCTAAATTTTTTCATGAAGAGGCGAAAAAACAAAAGGTGGAGGATAAGATCAGGGTCATTGAAACGGATACAGCCCTAACCGGTATAGAGGAAAATAGCATCGACCTGGCTATCTTCCGAGGAGCTTTTTTCTTTCCTTCACTGTTTAAAGTTAATTTTTCAGTCATTTATCGAGTTTTAAAAATAAATGGGGTTGGATTTATTGGAGGAGGATTTGGTAAATTCACCCCTGAGGGCGTGATCAAGGATATTGGAAAGAAATCCCGGGAACTCAACCTTCAGATTGGTAAGCTTGAGATCAGCGAGGATAGATTACGACAAGATATCCAAATGGAGGGCACGGAAGGGGAAATTAAGATTATCTCTGAAGGGGGGCTATGGGTTTTCATGAGAAAGGTGTTGCCTTTGAAGAAGCCCTTTTAGTTCAGAATTCATTAAAGATTGCTCAACTGAGCTTTATCGGGTCGATTCTTTTGATTTCATGAATAAGGTCGAAGTGAGGATCAGTGGAAATAATCTCCTTGACCCCGTTATGGATCATGGTGGCGGCATGGACAGCATCACGGGATGTGATTCCTTTCACCCTTTTTAAGATCTCCAGTGCCTTATCTGTGTCCACAACCCTTACCGGAAAAATATCTGTGCACAGTTCGATCATCGATTGATAAGCGATTTCGCCGAGTGTTCTTCTTTCTATCGAGAAATACCGATAGAGGATCTCTTGGAGAACTTCTGTGTTCGTTACACCGAGGAATTTTCGAGACTTTATCTCTTCAAGAAATTTTCTGCAAGGTTCACGAAGAGGATGAGAGCTCCCCATAGAATACATGATCAGATTGGCATCGATAAACAAGGTAGACGGGCAACTTATCGACATGAATACTTCCCCTCGAGGTATTCGGCTTCCCATCTCTGGTAATCTTCTGGGGCTGGGATTTCAGGGAGTGATAGGAGTCGGTCCACGGCTTCGGCGATCTTCTGCTGCTTATTTTTCTTAAAGTGGTACTCTTCGATAGCTTCGCGGACGAGGGTGCCAATCTTTTTATGATTCTTTGAAGCAATCTCTTCGAGATCCTTTAACTGTTGTTCGGTCAGTAAAACTTGGACTTTCTTAGAATATTTTGCCATATAAATTCCCCAATATTATACTCTTTAAAAAAGAGTATAATAAAAATACTCTTTTGTCAAGAATATTTTTGAAAATTTCCGATTACAAAGATTTACAGAACAATTGCACCGATTAGAAGTGCCTTGAAAACAAGGAAAAGTCTGCGTTTCGGTTACTCAACCCCGTATTGGCGGCGGTAGGAGAGGATATAATTTCTGACCTCTTTCTTTGTCTTATAAATTCCAAAGTGGCCTTCGCAAAGGATATCCGCATCGAGGTCAAGTAATTTCTTAGTAGAACGGCCATAGTCTCCGATGTCCGAGCCAAACTCTGCGAGAAGAGGACCATGGAGGTCTTGGCCAAAAAGAATTCGCTTACCATCTTTATCTAAATAGATAGATATTGAACCTGGGGTATGACCCGGTGTATGTAGACAGACAATTTTCTGCTCGCCTATCCTTATCATCTCTTCTGGAGAATTCAATTTCACATCAACCGGTGTGGGGGGAAAACTTGTCTGATACCATTTGGCAGCAGTTAAAATTGGATCTCCATGTTCAAAGGGGGGTGCATCCAATTGATGAATATATACTTGAGACCCAAATCTCTTTTTGATTTCCGGGACGCCCCCGATATGATCGATATGGCAGTGGGTCAAAATTATTTTGCTAAGATTTTTGGGATCGAAGCCCAATTTTTTAATATTGCCAATAACATTCTCAACACTCCAGCCTGCCCCTGCATCAATTAATATGAGTTCCCCAAAATTCAAGAGATAGATACATCCATCTCGACCATCCGTGATGTCTGGGCCCCCAACAATAAAAATGTCCTTTACAATTTCAGATGGCTTCATTATTTTTCCCTCCTCAACTCCTCTTTCAACCTTTTATAATCTTCCATTGTAAACCCATCCCACTGGCAAGGCAGTATGGAATTGTTATGAAATAAAGGTTCACTTTCGAGATCAAATTGTGAAACTTTTTTCGCCTTCTCAAACATAGGGGTATGAGGAATGGGTGAATATTCCACCAGCATTGGCTTTGCACCCGCCTCTCTCACAAAGGCAATGCTCTCCTCAACCTCCCCTACCCTTTGGCCCGGCAATCCTGTCATTATATATACACCAATTTCTTTGCCTGAGTACCCTACCCTTCTTAAATGTTTAACCGTCTGTTGGAATTCCTGATTGTCAACTTTTCCTCCAGTTTCCACCTGCGTGTACTTATTCGATGTTTCAAGACCGAGGCGGATCGTTTTAAATCCAGCACGAAACAGAAGGTTAGCCACTTCTTCATCTATCTCCTTGATATGAATAGCATTAGGTGTATGGAAATTGCAATGAATCCCTCTTTTGATAACCTCGTTCATGATAGGGATAAAATGTTTTGATGGCTCGACAAGGAGGGCATCATCGTAAAAGGCAATGTTATTGATTTGATATTGGGTTGTCCAGTATTCGATCTCATCAACCACTTTTAAAGGATCCCTTCTGGAAAAACCCTTTGATAAAAATGGAGAGGCACAATAGGTGCATTTAAACGGGCATCCTATGGAAGTAGCGATGCACACATAACTGAGTTGAGGATAAAGGTCGAAGGTGGGGTATGGTAAATCGTCAATTTTCAATTCCCAATTATCAATTCTCAATTCAAAATGGGTTAATTCTGAAACCAGCCTCAATGCTTCCCATTCATTTCCACCTTTGAACACTATATCTGCTCCAGAATGTCTTTTTGCGTGTTCATGACAGAGGGTAGCATAGATTCCGCCCAGTATGATTGGGGCCTTCTTAAAAAATTTTCTTGTAATTTCAATTAATTTGAATACTCCTGGGTACCAGTAAGTCATCCCTGAAGTAACACCAATCAAATCCGGTTCTTCAACAAAAGACAATCTTTTCAACAGGATTTCTTCAGGAATCCCATATTGACTGTAATTTTTTGGAGTGGATTTGAGGGGAACAGGTCTCCCAATCTTTGTCTTGAGGAACTTTCCATCACCGTATCTTCTTGTTTTTACTAAGAAATCGAGGCAGTCGATCAGAGTAATTCGAAATCCACTTTTCCTTAAGATAGCGGCAATATATAGAAGTCCAAGGGGTTTTATCCAAAAATTATAGGCCGAAAAATCAGTAATCCAAGGATTGATGAGGAGGATGTAAGGGGCTATATGTTTCACGTGAAACATTATTTACCGATGCAGAATTGGTCAAAGATGCGATCCAGCACCTCTTCTGTGGTTGTTTCTCCTACCATCTCACCGAGGGCATCCAATGCAGAGCGGATTTCAAAGGCGATGAACTCAAGGGAGGTCCCCTGTTCCAATCCCTTCATTGCATTCGAAAGATTCTCCCATGCCTGAGCAAGAGCAGTCCTATGGCGTATATTTGCAACGATCAGGTGCTCTGGCGTTGCCCTCACCTCTCGATGAACTAAGGAGGTATAGATGGTTTGTTTCAAATCATCAATCCCTTCTTTTTTCAATGCGGAAATAGAGATAATAGGATCTTCCGGAAAAGATCGCTTTACTTCTTCTATGGTGATCTTCAAAGGTAGGTCGTTTTTATTGAGGACCACCACCCTCTTCTTCCCTTTGATTTCTTCAAAGATTCCCAGATCATCAGCATCAAGCTCACGGCTTCCGTCAAGCATCAACACGATGAAATCAGAGTCAGCCGCCCGTTCCTTTGCCCTCCTCACCCCTTCCTGCTCAATGGAATCCGCTGGTCTTCTGAGGCCTGCCGTATCCATCAAACGTACCGGAATCCCATAAATATTCAGGACCTCCTCAATTACATCTCTGGTTGTCCCTGGGATTGGGGTAACAATGGCTCTTTCCTCTTTCAACAAGACGTTGAGAAGACTCGATTTACCGACATTGGTCTTTCCTACAATTGCACAAGAAATTCCCTCACGAAAGAGCCTTCCCTCTTCATACGAGTAAATCCATCCCTCCAGCTGATGGTTCATTCTATCCAGGTCTCCCTTCAGCTCTCCAAAAGCAATCGGCTCGATTTCCTCCTCTGGAAAATCGATATGAGCTTCGATCAGGGCCAGGTGCTCGATCAGCCTTGCTTTGAGTTCAGCCATTTCGCTGTATAGGTATCCTCTTAGTTGCTGGTTGGCAATCTCAAGGCTTGTTTGGTTTTTTGCCCTGATCAGATCAATCACAGCCTCTGCCCGAGTGAGGTCAATTCTACCATTCAGAAATGCCCTCCTCGTAAATTCTCCGGGCTGGGCCATCCGGGCCCCTTCCTTCAATACCAACTCCAATACTTTCTGTAAAATAAAATAGCCCCCATGACAGTGGATTTCCACAATATCTTCCTTTGTATAAGTCTTTGGAGATTTCATCAGGACGATCAACACCTCATCAACAGGATTTCCACTTCGGAGATCCAGGATTTCCCCATAATGGAAATGATGGGAAATAAAGTAGGATTGGTCTTTTTTGGGTTTAAATAACTTCCTGGCAATGGATTCAGCAGAGGACCCACTGATCCGGACGATTCCAATACCGCTTTCTCCAAACGGAGTTGAAATGGCTGCAATCGTTTCTTCTTGATTAGGTGGGATTCTTCTTGAAGAACTGAGTGAGGAGCCTCTATTCACTTTTACCCCGTTAGAGAGCCCTGCTTCTCGCCCCGTTAGAAGTAGGTTACCAAAGGGAACTCCTGGTTAATAATGAAAAAGGTCTAACGGGGTTTACTCAAGTGGTTTCAGGGCCTTATCCCTCTTTTTTCATTGGGATAATCTTGACTTTCTTTAGCTCTCCTTCCCCAAGGCTTTCCGTTTTGAGGGAATGGTCTTCTTTAAGGGTTACGTGAATGATCCTCCGGTCATGAGCATTGAATGGACCAACGATGAGGGAACGTCCTGTCTTTTTTGCCTTTTCGCCCAATCGATGGGCCATCTGGACCACGCTATCTGCCCTTCTCTTCCTATAATCGTCAATATCCAAAACGATCCTTATGGAACTCTTAAGCTGTTTGTTGACCATTCTGTTGACTATCATCTGGAGCGATTCCAAAGTGCGTCCATGTTTACCAATGAGAATTCCCTCTTCATCCCCCTTGATTTCGATATGAAGAGTTCCTTCCCTTATAAACCCCTCCACCTCTTTCTTGATTCCCATTCGTTCCAGCAACCCTATTGTGAGCTGTTTGGCGACCTCTACTTCTTCCAAGGTTCAAACCTCATGGTCTTTTATTCAAATAATATTGATGAGCTATGGATAAGACATTATTGATCAACCAGTATATCACGAGACCGGATGGAAAATTGAGGAAGAGAAAGGTGAACATCACTGGCATCAGCAGAAACATCTTGGCCTGTGTTGGATCGGCGGCCGTCGGGGTCATCTTTTGCTGGAGGACCATCGTGGCACCCATGATAATCGGAGTGATATAAATGGGGTCCTTTGCAGAAAGATCCATAATCCAAAGAAAGAAGGGGGCATGTCGCATCTCGATCCCAATCTGAAGGGCATTGTAAAGGGCAATGAATACTGGGATCTGGATGAGCATCGGGAGGCAACCGCTCATAGGGTTGATTTTTCTCCTTTTATAAAGGAGCATGATTTCCTGTTGAAGTTTCGCCTTATCATTCTTGAACTGAGTTTTGAGTCGGTTCATCTCCGGCTGCACCTTCTGCATCTCCTTCATCGATCTCATACTGATCTGTGTCAAGGGAAGGAAAATGATTTTGATTAGAATGCTGAGAATGATAATATCAAGCCCATAATTTTTAGTGACAGTATGGGTGAGCCTCAAAAACCAGAGGAGGGGTTTTGCCACGATCGTAAAGAAACCATAATCGATCAGCTTTTCTGCGCCAACACCCAAGGTTTTCAAAAGGTCTTCATCCTTTGGACCCAAGTAGATCTGATATTGAGCACTAACCTTCTCCCGGGGAGGAATGGAAATAGGGGAGGGGAGGATGTCTGCTTTAAGCAGATTCTTTTCAGCGCTTTTCACAGAAAGGGTGATCTCATTCGATGGTGGAGGGATTAAGAGGACAGCAAAATATTCCCCTCCAAAAGAAAACCATTTAATGTCCCCTTTCTCTGTAATTTCGAAAGGTTCGATGACAGTCTTTTGGGTTCCACACCCGGGGACGCAGCCTGATGTGGCTGCTCCCCCGAACTCATTCTTCTCCACCTTCTGATTCCTGAGGAAAGAGTATTTCAAGCCGTAATCCTTGTTTTCCTCTTTTGACAGTTTTTCCAGCTCAATCTTTCCAATCCATCCCAGCCCCAATTGATTTGTGACTTCTTTTGCTGAATTGTTTTGAACTTCCACTTCCAGATGGATGGTATATCGATCAGAGGAAAACCTGAATCGTTTCAATATCTTCAACCCTTCCTCCAAACTCTTTGAAAATGTAATCTCACCCTTTTCACCGCTTTCAAGCAATCGGAGTTGGTCTTTATCCACCTCCCAATTTTCATCAGAAAGAGAAAGGGTTAAACCTAAGGGAAGACCTTTATCCTCTTCCGTATTGATGAGATCAAGAGGACTTGGCTTTTTCGGTGCATCCGCTTTTTTACCAAGAATCTCTTCAACGAACTGGGTTAATTTTATTGTCAGGGCAGATTGATTCACACTGTCTTCAAATTTCTTAAGTTTGAAATGCTTTAATCTCGCATCCTCAGAGGTAAAGACTGCCCAATAATTCTGTGTTTCTATAGAGACTTCCTTCTTGGGAACAACCTTTTGTTTCGCAGTAGGCTTTGACTCTTTAATGCTAATGCGGTCCTTTTTTTCGGTGGTTTTCTCCGGAGAAACAACCTGTTCTTTCTTTACCTCCTGGGTTTCCGGCTTAGTCGGTGTAGGGGGAAAGATCTTTGATTGAATAACAGTCCAAAGTAAAATTACACCAAATGTCAATAATATCGCAAAGATAGCTCTTTTTTCCATATCTCTTTGCCTTAAATACCCTTCCTAAGATTTTTTGATCATTTCGGGAACCGGATCGTATCCGCCAGGATGGAAAGGATGACACTTGATCAGTCTCTTGAGTATGAGCCACGACCCCTCTATGATTCCGAAACGCTGTACCGACAACAAAGCATAAGAGGAACAGGAAGGAGTGAAACGGCAGCATGGCCCAAAAAGAATGGAAAGCGAATAGCGATAGAGCTGGATGAAAATGATAAGTCCCTCTTTGGCCAATTTTTGGATCGTTCCCTTGTTCATATATTGAAGAATCCCTTTAGTTCTTCTTCCGCCTCTTGATATCGATTGATCGAACACCCCTTTTTAACCATCAAAATAAGATCATAACGGCCTCTAATTTGATGCTTGTGAAGGCGAAAGAATTCTCGGATCAATCGTTTCATTCGATTTCGAAACGTTGCTGGACCAATTTCCTTTTTGACCACAATCCCCAATCGGTGAAACATGTTCTCGCTCTTCATCATAAAAAGGACAAAATTTCGAGAAGAAACTCTTCTCCCACTTTTCATAATTCTTCTGAAATCCTGGGGATGAGCGATCCGCTCCTTTTTTGTAAACCTGAAGGAACCTTTCACGATGATCCCTGTCATCTCCAGCGATTGATGGAATGAGCCCTTTTACCGTCTTCAGGAGTTCAGGGTTCAGACGGTCAACCTTTTCCTTCCCTTCGCTCGCCTCCGCTTTAAAATGTTTCGACCGCTCTTGGTACTCATCCTCTCCAAGAATCCATGGGTCCTCTTCCGCCTCAGATTGCTGGGCTGATATGTCCTTTTCATTGAATTCCTCTTCCCTAAGTGCAGCTTATTTTTGAAATGGTTAGGGTTCCAATTTAAACCATATTTATGATTCTTGTCAAGATTCCCCCTTCATTTCGCTCTTAATTTTGTTGACAGAAGAGGGGTTTTTATATTAAGTTTTTTCAGTAAAATTGAAGTTCTCCACCCAGAAGGGCAGGGCTTCCCGGAGAAGACAAATTACCCATCATCTTGCCCGTAAACTTAAATGAGAAAAGATGAGTTAAGGATTCTTTTCGGCCCTATCTCATTTCAGGAGCTTCCATGAATATGGCTATCGAGCACATCCCCGTCAATATCGAAGATGAGATGAAAAAGTCCTACATGGACTACGCGATGAGCGTCATCATCGGTCGAGCCCTGCCAGACGTGAGGGATGGTCTCAAACCTGTTCATCGCCGAATTCTTTATGCGATGAATGAGTTAAATAACGATTGGGATAAACCCTATAAGAAATCTGCAAGAATCGTTGGCGACGTGATCGGTAAATATCATCCCCACGGGGACATGGCGGTCTACGATGCCATCGTCAGGATGGCACAGGATTTCTCTCTCCGTTATCCGCTGATCGACGGCCAAGGAAACTTTGGCTCTATTGATGGCGATCCCCCTGCGGCCATGCGATATACGGAAATACGGATGGCCAAACTCTCAGCTGAATTACTGTCTGATATTGATAAAGAAACCGTCGACTTCCTCCCAAACTATGATGAATCCTTAGTAGAACCCTCCTTGCTTCCATCCAAATTTCCGAACCTCGTTGTCAACGGCTCTTCGGGAATCGCTGTAGGAATGGCAACCAACATCCCCCCTCATAACCTCGTCGAAACCATTAATGCCATCATCTCCCTGATTGAAAACCCTGAAATCTCTGTGAGGGAATTGATGGAGTATCTTCCCGGGCCTGACTTTCCCACGGGCGCTTTTATTTATGGGAAAGAGGGCATCCGCCAGGCTTATGAAACCGGAAAGGGCGTGATCCAGCTTCGATCGAGAGCCCTCATCGAGAGGGATCGAAAGGGAGAGCGTGAAAATATCGTCGTCACCGAACTTCCCTATCAAACCAACAAGGCCAAGCTCATTGAAAGAATCGCTGAGTTGGTCCAGGAGAGAGCCATAGAGGGGATTTCCAACATCCGAGACGAATCGGATAGGGAAGGGATGAGGGTGGTGATCGAACTGAAACGAAATGAGGTGGCCGAAGTCATCCTCAACCAGCTTTATAAACACACGCAGATGCAAACTTCTTTCGGGATCATTCTCTTGGCCATCCATCAGAATCAGCCGAAGTTGCTCTCCCTCAAAGAGATGCTCCATTTCTTTGTTCAACATCGTCAAGAGGTGGTGATCCGGAGATCCCGTTTTGACTTAAATAAAGCTGAGGCCAGGGCCCATATCCTTGAAGGCTTGAAAAAGGCGCTTGATCATATTGATGCCATCATCGCCACGATCAAGGCCTCTAAAACCCCCAAGGAGGCAAAAGAACGCATGATGGATCGGTTCGCCTTCTCGGATGAACAGGCCCAAGCAATTCTGGAGATGAGGCTCCAACGGCTCACCAACCTTGAACAACGGAAAATTGTGGAAGAGTACGAGCAGACCATCAAATTGATTAATCGGTTAAAGGCCCTCCTCGGGAGTGAACGCTTGATTCTTAATCTGATCAAGGAGGAACTCCTTTCCATCCGGGACACATTTGGAGACGAGAGGAAGACGGAGATTGTGGAGGCCGCCCCGGAAATACGGGTCGAAGACCTCATCGCCGAAGAGGACATGGTGGTGACGATCACTCATACGGGATATATCAAGAGGAACCCCATCAGCCTCTACCGGAGCCAGCATCGCGGTGGGAAGGGGAAGGTAGGAATCAATGTCAAAGAGGAAGATTTCGTAGAGGATCTCTTTATCGCCTCGACCCATGATTACATCTTGTTCTTTACGGATGCCGGAAAGATCCACTGGATGAAGGTCCACGAACTTCCACAAGCGGGCCGGATCACACGAGGGAAAGCCATTATCAATCTCCTTCATCTCAATCCCCAGGAGAAGGTGACCACGATTCTCTCTCTCAAAGACTTTGCCAAAGACAAGTTCATCACCTTTATGACCCAACGGGGGACCATCAAGAAGACGACCTTGGAGGCCTACAGTAATCCCCGGTCGGGTGGTATCATCGCCATCCACCTCGATGAGGGGGATGAGCTCATCTCCGCCAAACTGACCGATGGAAAACAGCACCTTTTTATCGGTACCCGAATGGGGAAGGCTATTCATTTTCCTGAAACCCAGATCAGAGAGATAGGCCGTACGGCTCGCGGGATCAGAGGAATCAAGATTTCGAAAGAAGACGTGGTGGTGGGGATGGAAGCCGTTGCTCCTCACACTCAGATCCTCACGGTCACCGCTCATGGTTATGGAAAACGAACCCAGGCCGCTGAATATCGAATTCAGAATCGCGGAGGATCGGGTATCTTTACGGTAAAAAGGACTCAAAGAACAGGAGATGTGATCAACATCAAAACGGTTGTGGATGAGGATGAGTTGATGGTCATTTCCAATAAGGGGAAAATCATTCGTTTGCGAGCCGTGGATATCCCTGTTCAAGGAAGAAGCACCCAAGGGGTGAAGCTGATCACTCTTGATGAGGGGGAAAGGGTGGTCTCTGTAGCGAAGTTGGCAGAGAAAGAATAAGGCCTATTAAAAAAAACTTGATTTTTTTTAATATTGGATTTAATATAGATGACGATAATTTTCAAAAATTTTAATCCTCAAAAATTATCCCCTCTTTGTCTTTAATTTCATTTATCCACAGTTGTGGAAACGTTGTGCAAAGAGACTTATAACTCATTGAAAATGAAGATGTTTTCTTTTTGGGGTGCTTCCCGCCCATTCTTTCGGAACCCTTCTTCTGCCGCGTCAAACCATCAAGGTCGATTCCATGGACGATTTATGGCCTAAGGTGATCGATTCATTAAAAGAAAGAGTCGGTCAACAGAATTTTGACATTTGGATTAAACCGATTCACTTTGTCTCCTATGAGGGAGAAAAGGTTGAGTTAGAGGTCCCGAATCGATTCTTCAAGGAATGGATCAATGAACACTATTCCCTCCAGATCAAAGACGCGGTCGCTCTTTTCACCCAGACGCCCTGCCAACTCCAGTTTCGAATTAGAAATTATAATATCCAAGGAAATGACCCGATCTCCCAACCCTTGCCCAGCTACGAACCGCAAGTCTTCCATTCTTTCCAACCGATCTTTAATCCAAAATACACGTTTGACCATTTTGTAGTGGGAGCGAGTAACCAGTTTGCCCATGCGGCTTGCTTGGCCGTGGCTGATTTACCAGCCAAAAACTACAATCCCTTCTTTATTTATGGGGGGGTGGGTTTGGGTAAAACCCATCTCCTTCACGCCATCGGAAACCATATCTTACAGCATCGCATCCTTCCGGATGTGAGGAAGATCTGCTACATTTCATCGGAAGAATTCACGAATGAGCTGATTAATTCCCTTCGCTACGAGAAGATGGATGAGTTTCGAAATAAATTTAGGAAGATGGACATCCTCCTGATCGACGACATTCAATTCATCTCCGGAAAAGAAAGGACCCAAGCCGAATTCTTCCATACCTTTAACTCTCTCTATGAGGCGCGAAAGCAAATCGTCGTCACCAGTGATAAATTTCCAAAGGATATTCCCAATTTTGAGGAACGCCTTCGTTCTCGTTTTGAATGGGGGTTGATTGCTGACATTCAGCCTCCGGACATTGAAACCAAGGTCGCCATCTTAAGAAAGAAGGCGGAGATGGAAAATATACTCCTTCCCAATGATGTGGCGTTCTTTCTGGCCTCACAAATTGACTCGAATGTCAGAATTTTAGAGGGATCCCTTATTCGCATCGGTGCCTTCGCTTCCCTCACCAAAACACCGATTGATATCCAATTGGCCAAAGAAATTTTAAAAAATATTATTAAACCTAAAGAAGAGTTTGTTTCGATCGATCTGGTTCAAAAAGTGGTTTCTAACTTTTTTAATATTAAAATTTCAGATTTAAAGGTGAAAAGAAAAAATAAGGGGTATGTTCTTCCTCGACAAATCGCCATGTATCTCTCTCGAAAATTAACGAACGCCTCGCTGCTTGAAATTGGAGATAAATTTGGAGGAAAAGATCATTCCACAGTTCTCCATTCCATTAAAAAAGTGGAAGAAAAGATGACCCAAGAATCTTCTTTTAAAGACACCTTAGAAAATTTACAGAGTCGAATTAAATCTTAAACGACACTCCTTTCGTCGTGTTAATGACGTGGAAATGTTGTGAATGAAGGAGGAAATCAACCGACTCTTTAATCTGGACACAAAATTCCAAAAAGCCTTGCATCAAGATTCCACAGTAAATTGTTTCTTTTTATTTGTAAGTTAGGACGGTTTTCTTCATTTCCACAGACATAGACGGTGATGATGATCTATAAAGATAAAGAATATTATTAGGAGGCTGATATGACGAGTTTTGAAATCGACAAAAGGGAGTTTATAAAAGGATTGAGTTTAATGCAAAGCGTTGCTGGAAGAAAAACAACGCTTCCCATTCTTTCCCATATTCTATTAGAATGGGAGAAAAACTTCCTCTTTCTAACCGGAACAGATTTAGAGACGGGAATTTGTGAAGAATTGATTGCTACCGTTCACGAGAAGGGAAAGGCCTCTGTTTCAGCAAAGAAATTATATGAAATTGTCAGGGAATTACCCGAAGAGACGATGTCGATCCAAAAGAAAGAAAATCAATGGATTACCCTCCAATGCGGAAAATCCGTCTTTAATCTGGCCGGCCTGGATCCAGAAGAGTTTCCCTCTCTTCCTGCTTATCAGGAGGAGCATTTTTCAACGGTTTCGACGCAACTCATCAGAGAGATGATAGAAAAAACGGTTTTTGCTGCCTCGAATGAAGAATCCCGATATCATCTCAACGGGGTTCTTTTTGTTCAGACCAAACAAGGAGGGAAAGAGATTTTAAGAATGGTCGCTACCGACGGCCATCGTCTCTCCCTGGTTGATCAAGAAAATCTCAACATACGTGGCATCGAAGAAAAAGGAATGATTGTTCCCAAAAAAGGCGTTTTAGAAATTAGAAAAATCATTGGAGATCGAGATGGGGAAGAGGGGATGGGAATCTATTTCAATTCCACCCATGGGTTTTTTAAAATGGGAAAATCTCTCACGGTCATTCGACTCATCGATGGCGAATTTCCAGAATATGAACAGGTGATTCCAAAAGGAAATGATAAAAGATTAGTGATGTCCAAAGAAAAGATGGTGAGTTCTTTAAAGCGCGTTTCTACGATGGCCAGCGAAAGAATGGAGGGAGTAAAAATTTCTCTTAAAAAGAATAGTATGGAAATGTCCTCCACGCATCAAGATTTTGGAGATGCCAAAGAAGAGGTCGAGGTCGGTTACGAAGGACCTCCTCTTCAGGTTGGATTTAACGCCAGATATTTGATTGAAGCACTCCATGTCATGGAGACAGAAGAAGTGGTCATGGAGTTGAAGGATGAAGGAAGCCCCGGAATCCTACGGCCCTCATCGACAACGGGGCCATCCAGTCAATTTTGCATCATCATGCCCATGAGGCTTTAAATCGAGCACTCAGGAAGTCAAGGGGATACATCACCAAAGAGGGAGCGGGAATGAAAGAGCAGGTAGAAAAATATACGGCAGAGCAGATCAAGATATTAGAAGGATTGACAGCCGTTCGTAAGAGACCTGCCATGTATATTGGCAATACCGGAGTCGAAGGCCTTCACCATCTGGTACATGAATTAGTGGACAACAGTATTGACGAGGCCTTGGCGGGATATTGTTCCAAGATTGATGTGATCATCCACATCGATAACAGCGTCACGGTCAGAGATGATGGCCGGGGCATTCCGATCGATCTCCACGAGAAAGAGAACCTTCCTGCGGTGGAGGTGGTCATGACCAAACTCCACGCCGGAGGTAAATTTGATAATCTCAGTTATAAGATTTCTGGAGGACTTCATGGAGTCGGGCTCTCGGTGGTCAACGCCCTCTCCGAATTTATCGATTTGGAGATACGCAGGGATGGGAAGGTGTATCATCAAATTTATGAGAGGGGAGAGGCCAAGACAAAACTCGAAGTCACTGGGAAAACGAAACATACGGGAACGCAGGTTCGTTTCAAACCGGACACCCAAATCTTTGAGACCGTTAATTTCAGCTTCGACATCCTCTCTCAGCGATTAAGAGAACTGGCCTTTTTAAACAAAGGGCTTGCCATCAGCATTGAGGATGAACGGACGGAAAAGCGGCACGATTTCTTTTACAAGGGAGGGATCCTCTCCTTTATCGAATACCTCAATAAAAATAAGAATTGTATCCATCCGAAACCCATCTATGTCCAGGGTGTCAAGAATGGAATCGACGTGGAGATTTCCTTCCAGTATAACGACGGATATGCTGAAAACCTCTTTTCCTTCGCCAACAATATCAATACGCATGAAGGGGGAACGCACCTGATCGGATTTAAAAGTGCCCTCACTCGTACGATCAATCAATATGCGACCAGCGCCAATCTTCTTAAAGGCATTAAAGAGAACCTCACGGGAGAAGATATCCGGGAAGGACTGGCAGGGGTCATCAGTGTGAAAATTCCAGAACCTCAATTTGAGGGACAGACGAAGACGAAACTGGGAAACAGCGAAGTCAAGGGATTGGTGGAGGCCCTGGTCAATGAAAAATTAGGAAATTATTTTGAAGAGAATCCAGGGGTCGCCAGAAAGATCATCTCAAAAGTGCTCGATGCCGCCCGGGCCAGAGAGGCAGCCAGGAAGGCGCGGGAACTGAGCCGTCGAAAAGGGGCCTTGGAGGGAGACAACCTCCCCGGCAAATTGGCCGACTGTCAGGAAAGGGACCCGGCACTCAGCGAGATCTTTATTGTGGAAGGCGATTCAGCAGGCGGTTCCGCCAAGCAGGGTAGGGATCGGACGTTCCAGGCCATCCTCCCTCTCAAAGGGAAAATCCTTAATGTGGAGAAGGCCCGGTTTGACAAGATGTTGGCCAGCGAAGAGATTCGCCTCCTCATCTCCGCCTTGGGAACAGGGATTGGAAAAGACGACTACGATATTCATCGACTTCGTTACCACCGTATCATCATCATGACCGATGCGGATGTGGATGGATCCCATATTCGAACCTTGCTCCTCACCTTTTTTTATCGCCATATGCCAGAAGTGATCGAGCGGGGGCATCTCTACATTGCCCAACCTCCGCTCTTCAAAGTGATGGAGGGAAAGAGCGAGAACTACATCAAGGACGAGGAAGCGTTCAATCGATATCTCATGAACCGGGCTATCAGCAAGAGCGAAGTCATCGTCCAGTCCACGAATAAAAAGTTGACGGACAAGAGGCTCAGCGTGATTCTGGAAAAGATTTATATCTATCATGGTTTGATACAACGGATCCAGAAAAAAGGGTATTCCCGAACCCTTCTCCAATTCCTCCTTGAACAGGGAGTTCGGAACAAGGCAACGTTTGAGGAGAAGGGGAAAGTGGCTGATCTTCAGAAGCGATTGAGGAAGAACGGGTTCGAGGTGTTCGATCTTTCGTGGGATGAAGAGCATAACCTCTACGGGTTT
The DNA here is from genome assembly GCA_002327985.1 of Syntrophaceae bacterium UBA2188. Classification (GTDB taxonomy): domain Bacteria; phylum Desulfobacterota; class BSN033; order BSN033; family UBA1163; genus UBA1163. Next base: position 43,346 of record DCVM01000185.1, read on the forward strand.
GAAGTTCAAGAATCCAATGGAAAAGATTCGAAAAGCCGAGTTCATTGGGAGCTCATCGCTTCCGTTGAATATCGACAGCTCTATCAAGTTCGTCAAGAGATCCAAGAGATGGCCCCTCCTCCCTATCTCTTGGTAGAGAAGGAGAAGAATGTGACCATCGATCACGAGGAAGGACTGCTTCACTCTCTGAATCAATTGGGAAGGGAAGGACTGGGCATCCAACGATATAAAGGCTTGGGGGAGATGAACCCCGAGCAACTCTGGGAGACGACCATGAACCCAGAAACCCGAACCTTGCTCAAGGTAAAGGTCGAGGATGCCATTGAGGCGGATGAAATCTTCAGCATCTTAATGGGCGACGAGGTGGAACAGAGACGCCAATTTATCGAGGAAAATGCCCTTTTTGTCCAACGCCTCGATATCTAAGGATAGGGATTCCTTTCTCTCATTGTTCTTGACGGATTCCGTTCTCTTAAAATGGGAATCATCTTTAGGCTAGGTTTAGAGAGCTCGTTTGGAGAAGAATCGCGGATAACTTGTTAGGGGAGTGAATGCTCATCGTCGGATTGACGGGAGGGGTGGCCAGCGGAAAGACCATGCTCTCCCAAGCCTTAAAAGAAGAAGGCGCTTATATCATCGATGCAGACCAGATTGCCAAGGAACTGGTTCAACCTCAACAACCCGCCTGGAATGAAATTATCAGGGAATTTGGCGAGGACATCCTGCAAGAGGATGGATCCATTCATCGAAAAAAATTGGCGGCCCAAGTCTTTGCAGATTCGAAGAAGAGAAAACGCCTGAATCAAATCCTTCATCCTCGGATCAAAGAGGAAATGGACCGCCGGACCCAAGCGATCGGGCAAAAGGATCCCGAAGCCATCGTGGTGATCGATGCACCGCTGATTGTCGAGCTTGGGGATCACCGTGAGATGGATAAGCTGATTGTAGTTATTTCTACTCAGACGCAGCAAGTAGAAAGGCTGAAGGAGCGAGATGGGATAAATCCCGAGGAGGCGTTGAAAATCCTCTCCTCTCAGATGCCCGTCGAAGAGAAAGTGAAATGGGCAGACTTTGTCATTCGGAACGAGGGGTCTCTGGAGGAGACAAAAAAAAGGGTGAAAGAGGTTTTTCAGGAATTAAAAAAGGTCGCACTTCAAAAGAAAAGAAGCTAAGTGCATAACGTTACCTGCACTCGCTGCGCCCCCGCCAGAACAGTTTTAGGGCCTTGGCGACTTGCATGGAGCAGGTTATACCCCCAGCAATGAGAGGAGGATAAAAGGGAAAATTATGAATATTAAGGATTTGAAAAAGTTGAAGATTAACGAATTGTACAAAATCGCCAAAGAACTTAATGTGGAAGGGGCGAGTGGGATGAGGAAGCAGGAATTGATCTTTGCCATTCTGCAAGCCCAGACGGAAAAAAATGGGCTGATCTTTGGGGAAGGGGTGTTGGAAATCCTGCCCGATGGGTTTGGGTTTCTGAGAGCCCCGGATTACAATTATCTGCCCGGGCCAGATGACATTTATATTTCCCCATCCCAGATCCGGAGATTCAATCTTCGGACCGGCGACACTGTCTCGGGGCAGATTCGACCCCCAAAGGATACAGAGCGTTACTTCGCCATGTTGAAAGTGGAATTGGTCAATTATGAAGACCCGGAGGTGGCCAGGGATAAAATTCTCTTTGACAACCTCACCCCTCTTTATCCTCAGGAAAAGATTAACTTGGAAGCGGCCAATGATTCTAAAAATTACTCGGCCCGGGTCATGGACCTTCTCACACCCATTGGGAAAGGACAACGGGGACTCATCGTTGCTGCACCCAGGACCGGCAAAACCATGCTCCTCCAGACCATTGCCCATAGCATCACGACCAACCACAAAGAGATCATTCTGATTGTCCTCCTGATCGATGAGCGACCCGAGGAGGTGACGGATATGGAACGGTCTGTCGATGCAGAGGTCATCAGTTCCACATTTGACGAACCGGCCTCACGCCATGTTCAGGTGGCCGAAATGGTGATCGAGAAGGCGAAGCGGTTGGTCGAACACCAAAAGGATGTGGTCATCCTTCTCGATAGCATCACCCGTCTGGCCAGAGCCTACAACACGGTCGTCCCACCGAGCGGAAAAGTCCTCTCAGGTGGGATTGATGCCAATGCCCTTCAACGCCCCAAGCGGTTTTTTGGTGCCGCCCGAAACATCGAAGAAGGCGGAAGCCTCACCATTATTGGCACTGCCCTGGTGGATACCGGAAGCCGTATGGATGAGGTGATCTTTGAAGAATTCAAAGGGACAGGAAACATGGAAATCAATTTAGACCGGCGTTTGGTGGATCGAAGGGTATTTCCTTCCATCGATATTCAACGCTCCGGGACTCGAAAAGAGGAATTGCTCCTCGACCGTAACGACATCAACCGCATTTGGCTCTTGAGAAAAGTCCTCCAGCCGATGAACACGGTGGAGAGCATGGAATTTCTACTGGAGAAGATGCAAGCCACCAAGGGCAATCGGGAATTTCTTGATTCCATGAATCAATAGAGGAGTTGGGGCGAGGGGAGACAGGATAAAAAAACAGGATAAAAAGAAGTTGAAAATTCGTGGAAAATCAGTAAAATAGTAATGTGGAGGCAGGTAAGATGAAAAAAGATATTCACCCTAAGATTGTTGAGACAGTGATTAAATGTGCCTGCGGAGCGACATTTGAGACCAAAAGTGCGGAAAAGGAGATTCGCGTAGAGATCTGTTCCAACTGTCATCCTTTTTTTACCGGAAAACAAAAATTTTTAGATACCGCCGGGAGAATTGAACGGTTTCAGAAAAAATATGGGAAAAAAGAAAGTCAGAAGGAATAATTCGGATACCTTCCTTCAACGCCACTCATCCCAATCTATCCTCTCGGGGCCACCCGTTTTTTGGGGAGCACGAGGTTCATCCTATGGTCCTGTCTTTCTTTCTGTCTTTTTTTTGACAGGCATTCAGCATTAGTTCACCCTATCGTATAAAAATCTTTTAAAGAGATAGGATGGGTTCGTCTATCTTTATGAAATTTGTATCATTTGTGCTCATCAAAAAAAGTTACAGATTGGACCGTCTTTTTAATCAAAGGGTTCACAAGGAGGGCTTCCATGTTCTTTGGGAGAAAAGATTCCGAGCAGGAACCTTCTCTGTCTCATTCCTCCCTTCCTAAGAAAAAGGGGGATCAAATTCGAGTTGGCGGGCAGGCAGTGATCGAAGGGGTGATGATGAGGTCTCCCAATTCCATGGCGATTGCAGTCCGGAAACCGAATGGCGAGATTGTGGTGAAACGGGAGAAGTTGGACTTTTTTTCCGAAAAGAAATTCTTTTCCAAACTTCCGTTGATCCGAGGGGTGATGAACTTACTTTCCGCTCTCATTTTAGGGATGAAGGCCCTCAACTTTTCGGCTAACCAGTCCCTTGAAGAAGAGAAAGAAATGGGCTCCTGGACCATGGGTCTCACCTTTACATTCGCCCTCTGTTTTGGCATCTTCCTTTTCTTCCTGATCCCTCTTTTTTTGACAAAATGGTTGCGGTTCGCCATCCCCATGGTTTCCACCAGTGGCGTCCTTTTCAATCTGGTGGATGGAATCCTTCGCTTGATGATCTTTCTGGCTTACTTATGGGGCATCTCTTTTTTCAAAGAGATTCAAAGAATCTTCCAATACCATGGTGCCGAGCACAAATCGGTCTTTGCATTCGAGTCGGGTGAGGCGTTGAGGGTGGATCGGGTAAAAGGCTTCAGTACCCTTCATCCCCGATGTGGAACGAGCTTCCTGCTCATTGTCATGGTGGTCAGCATTGTGGTCTTCGCGCTCATCCCTCACCATCTTTCCTTCGGATATAAAGTGGCCTCCCGGGTGGTCTTCATCCCTCTCATTGCTGGGCTTGCCTATGAGATTATCCGGTTTGCCGATCAAAAGAGGGAGAAGAAGAGCATGAAAGTGTTCATCAAGCCCGGTCTCTGGCTCCAACGGATGACCGCGCGAGAGCCTTCCGAAGACCAGATCGAGGTTGCCCTGCGTGCCCTGAGTGAGGTTCTGGAAATGGAGGGACGGAGGTAAAAGATGTTTGAAAAATTAGAAGAGGTTGAGCGCCGGTACGAAACGCTCTCCCACCTTTTGGGTCAACCCGAGTTGATCTCAAAACAGGATGAATTTCAGAAAACCGTCAAAGAATATTCAGAACTTGGGAAGGTGGTCGACCTTTACCGAAAGTTAAAAAAGTTTGAAGAGGAGATCAGGGAAAGCCAGCACCTCCTGGAGAGCGAAGAAGATGAGGAAATGAGGCGGTTGGCCAAAGAGGAACTCAATCGGCTGACCCAGGAAAAGGAAAAGGTGGGGGAGGAGTTGAAGATGGCACTTCTCCCCAAAGACCCCCATGATGACAAAAACATCTTGCTCGAAATCCGGGCAGGAACCGGAGGAGAAGAGGCAGGACTTTTTGCAGGGGATCTCTTCAGAATGTATTCGAAGTTTACTGAAAGACAGGGCTGGAGGATGGAGATCTTGAGCCGCCATTATACGGGTGTGGGTGGTTTCAAAGAGATCATCGCCATGATCGAAGGGAAGGGTGTCTATAGCCGGATGAAATTTGAAAGCGGTGTCCACCGGGTTCAACGGGTTCCCATTACTGAATCTCAAGGCCGTATTCATACGTCAACCGTTACAGTAGCCATTCTTCCAGAGGCCGAAGAGGTCGATGTCCAAATCGATCCGAATGATCTTCGAATCGATATCTTCAGATCTTCTGGACCGGGGGGGCAGAGCGTCAACACCACAGACTCTGCTGTACGGATTACCTTTCTTCCCACGGGGATGGTCGTTTCCTGTCAGGATGAAAAGTCCCAACATAAAAATAAAGCAAAGGCCCTTAAAATCTTAAGAGCCAGATTGATGGATAAGGCTCAGCAGGAGAAGCAGATTGAGATTTCAGAGAAAAGAAGAAATCAAGTGGGAACCGGAGATCGGAGCGAACGCATCCGAACCTATAACTTTCCTCAGGGAAGGGTGACGGATCATCGGATAGGATTAACGCTTTACCGACTGGAATCGATTCTCGAGGGAGACCTCGATGAGCTGATCGGTTCATTGACCACCCATTACCAGGCCGAGGCATTGATGGAGGTGTCAGATTTTAAATCCGAAGCTCGAAATCCTAAATTCGAAATAAATTCAAATAACCGAAGCACCAAATTCAAAACGAATGAGTAAAGGTTTTAAATTTTGATCATTTAAATTGAGGATTGGTTTAGAGTTTCGATATTCGGATTTCGAATTTTTCAATTTAGGTTTAAAGATGACGGTCTTAGAACTCCTCAATAGGTCAACGAGTACTTTAAAGAATCATCAGATTGAAAATCCTCGACTGAATGCAGAACTCCTTTTAGCCCATTCTCTGAATCTCGACAGGGAGGGACTCTATCGGCATCTCCCATCTCAACCGAAAGAGAGAGAGAAAGAGGTATTGGAAAAATTGATTCAGAGAAGAATTTCGGGTGAACCCCTTCAATACCTTTTGGCACGTCAGGAGTTTTGGTCCATCGATTTAAAAGTGGATCCCCGCGTCTTCATTCCAAGACCCGAGACAGAGCTTTTGGTTGAGCAAGGGCTTTTGATCCTTTCTGAGATTTCTTTTAAACGAACCCCCTCTATCCTCGAAATTGGTACAGGGAGCGGTGCGATCGTCATTGCCTTGGCCAGAGAGAGGAAGCCTCTCTTTTTGGTAGCGACCGACATCTCACGGGAGGCTCTTGGATTAGCTCAGGAAAATGCTAAATTAGTGGGCGTCCAGGATCAAATAAATTTTGTGAATGGCGATCTCTTCGGCCCGTTTTGTTTTTCCAAGGAGAACAAACTCTTCGATCTTATCCTTTCTAATCCTCCCTATCTTATCCGTCCTGAAATCGGGTCATTGGCCAAGGAGGTGAAAGAACACGAACCGATCATCGCCTTGGACGGTGGAGAAGATGGGTTGGAGTGTTATCGACACCTCATCTCCCAAGCCCCTTTTTATCTAAGGGAGGGGGGGTGGCTTCTTCTGGAAATTGGGGAGGGCCAAGGGTCACGCGTATTTGAGCTGATCGAGGAGGAAGGATCTTTTTCAAAACCGGATTGCATTTTAGACCTATCTGGTATAGAGAGAGTGGTAAAGGCACAAAAGAAGTAAAAAATTCAAAACACGAAATCCGAAGAAAGCACTTACAGTGAATCAGGAAACCAGGCGATCAGGATGCAGGATACCAGAGACAAGGATATCAGGGAAAACGAAAGAAAGTTTTTTTATCCTGATGTTCTGAGATCCTGATACCCCTGCCTACCGGCGGGCAGGCACTCCCTGATAATCTAATATCCTAATAAGCGCTATAATCTGTTTTAGATTTTGATATTCGGATTTGGGGTGTTCATATGGATAGAATTGTCATTCGGGGAGGGGAAAGGTTAATTGGCGAAGTGGAAGTGAGCGGATCAAAGAATGCCACTCTTCCCATCTTTGCTTCTTCTCTCCTGAGCATGGGAGACCATCGATTCTATAATGTTCCCAACCTGAGGGATGTACAGACCATCATCAAGGTTCTCAAAAATCTTGGGGTGAAAATTTCAGGGGACGGAGGAGAATATCGAATTGATGCCACAGAGATTGGTAACGAGGAGGCCCCATACGATTTGGTGAAGACCATGAGGGCCTCCATTCTCGTGTTGGGTCCCTTGGTGGCTCGAATGAAGAAGGCCACGGTTTCTCTTCCGGGGGGCTGTGCCATTGGGGCGCGGCCGATTAATCTCCATCTGATGGGGCTTGAGGCCATGGGAGCGAAGATCGAGCTCCGCCATGGATATATCGAGGCCAAGGCCGATGTATTGAAAGGGGTGAATCTCTCCTTCGATACCATCACCGTCACCGGGACCGAGAATTTGATGATGGCCGCGACACTCGCCCAAGGAAAGACTATTTTGCAGAATGCAGCGATGGAGCCTGAGGTGGTTGACTTGGCGAATGTCCTGAATAAAATGGGTGCAAAGATCTATGGGGCAGGGACCAATGTGATCGAGATTGAAGGGGTGGAATCGCTTCATGCCATCGAGCATACCATCATCCCGGATCGGATCGAAGCCGGGACATTGATGGTCGCCGCGGGACTGACACGTGGAAACATCAAGATTCTCCATTGTCCCTTTTCCGATATGGAGATGGTCATTCATAAATTAAGAGATTCGGGGATGGAGATCGAGCCCGAAGGAGATGGAGTCAGGGTCGTAGGAATGAAAAGAATCCGCAGTGTGGATGTCAAGACGCAGCCTTATCCTGGATTTCCAACGGATATGCAGGCCCAGTTCATGGTGTTAATGTCTTTGGCCAGGGGGTTAAGTGTGATTTCCGAAACCATCTTCGAAAATCGGTTCATCCATGTCAGTGAACTTCAGAGGATGGGGGCTGATATTCGTATCCAAGGCAATAGTGCAATCATTCAGGGTGTGGAGAGCTTAAGCGGGGCACCGGTGATGGCAACCGATTTAAGGGCCAGCGCTTCGCTCATCCTGGCTGGGTTGGCTTCAGAGGGGGTGACAGAGGTCTCCAGGATTTATCATTTGGAGCGAGGGTATGAGGGCCTGGACAAAAAATTGGCCAAACTCGGAGCAAATATTAAGAGGGTGAAAGAAGGGGACTGAGGTTTTGGATGGGCGATTACGCCTGCCTGTCGGTAGGCAGGGATGGTGGAGTTAAAAACAGATCATACAAAGGGGCTTTTTAATGAAGATTCTTCGAGTAGGAGAGAAGGGATTTGATCGGTATCTCTCGGAGATAGAGGGAAGAGGGGCCCAGGATGGCTTTCGACTCGAAAAGAAAGTTCGTTCTATCTTAGAGGGAGTGAGGAAGCGAGGAGACAAAGCCCTTGTCCATTACACCCAGGCCTTCGACGGGTTGCGCATTCCAATTCATAAGTTACCCGTGAAGAGAAGCGAGGTGCGAGAGGCTTACAGGAAGGTTCCGGGGGATTTTTTAGAGACGCTCAAAGAGGCCGCTCGCCGTATTCGGAAGTTTCACCAACTTCTGAGTCATCGATGGGTCCAATCATTAAAGGTGAAAGAAAGAGGGATTCGGCTTGAGCAGGTAATGAAGCCCTTGGAGAGAGTAGGGATCTATGTTCCCGGTGGAAAAGCCTCTTATCCTTCGACCGTACTCATGGCTGCTATCCCTGCAAAGGTGGCGGGGGTACGGGAGATTCTTATGGTCACTCCCCCACAGAAAGAGGGAATTAGCCCTTCGGTCCTGGTAGCAGCGGATTTAGCAGGGGTGGATCGAATCTATCAATTAGGAGGAGTACAAGCCATTGCCGCGCTTGCCTATGGGACAAGATCGATTCCCAGGGTGGATAAAATTATTGGACCGGGAAATCAATATGTGGCCACAGCCAAACGATTGGTCTTTGGTGATGTGGATATCGATATGGTAGCCGGACCCAGTGAGATCGTGATCGTCTCCGATGAAAATACACCTCCTTCCTTTGTTGCCGCAGATCTTATCTCCCAGGCGGAACATGATGAGATGGCTCTGGCCATTCTGATGACTGATTCCGAAACATTCGGTAGGGAGGTGAAGAGGGAAATAGCGAGACAACTCTCTTCTCTCAAACGAAGAAAAGTCGCCTCGGCGAGCCTTCATCAAAGAGGTGCCATCTTGATTGTCAAAAATACCGAGCAAGCGATAAGGTTGGTGAATCGGATTGCTCCAGAGCATTTAGAACTGGCTGTTTCAAGACCTCTCTCCCTGATCAAAAACGTGAAACATGCAGGGGCCGTCTTTCTTGGACCTTATACCCCGGAGGCCATTGGAGATTATATGGCTGGGCCCAACCATATTCTTCCCACGGCGGGCACGGCTCGATTCTCTTCGCCCTTGGGTGTAGAGGATTTTATTAAGAGGACCAACCTGATGCATTTTTCAAAGAGTGCATTAAGAAGATTTGAAAAAGATGTAAAGAGATTTGCAGAGTGGGAAGGATTGGAAGGACATTATCGGGCGGTTCAAATAAGAATGAAAAAGTCTTGATTGCCTTTGGGTTACGGTTACGAAGCCCGGTTGCTTTTAGGGTAAGAGGGTGACGCCAAGTTTTTAAGACCAACAACATAACCGAATGATGAAACGGGCATCTTTACCGTTGCCATTAAACGGAGCCCTTATTTTCAAGGCGGGAGAAACCATGAAGCGATATCGCAAGGCCGAGGTGAGACGGAAGACCAAGGAGACAGAGGTTGTCTTAAAATTGAATCTGGATGGATTTGAAAAACATTCGATCAGCACTGGAATTCCTTTCTTCGATCATATGCTTACTCTCCTGGCCTATCACAGTCGTATGGACCTTACCCTCAAGGCAAGGGGTGATATTGGTGTGGATGCTCACCACACCGTAGAAGACGTGGGCATCTGTCTGGGGGATGGGATCAGAAAGGCTCTTGGAGAGGCAAAGGGGATACGAAGATACGGGATGGCTATGATTCCGATGGACGAGACATTGGTTTCGATTGCTCTGGACGTTTCGATGAGGCCCTGTCTGGTGTTTCAGATGAAACTGAGAAGATCGAAAATAGGAACGTTCGACCCCGAATTAGTGGAGGAGTTCTTCAGGGCACTTTGCAATCATGCAAAAATCACCCTCCATATCAATCTTCTTTATGGAAGAAACAGTCATCATATGATTGAAGCGGTGTTCAAAGGATTTGGGAGAGCGCTGAGAGAAGCGGTTTCTTTTGATGAGCGGGTTTCCCAAATTCCATCGACGAAAGGAATTTTATGAAACAGGAGGATTCAGGGGGTCTAGGGTTCCAGCGGTCAAGTGAAATGCTTTCTTTAAATTACTAAAACTTGAACCCAAGAACCCTTGAATCCTTGAACCCTGATATTCAGTGAAAGAACCATGACTCCAAAGATCGTCATCATTGATTATGGAATGGGCAATCTAAGAAATGTGCAGAAGGGTTTTGAGAGGATAGGTGTTGAAGCAAAGTTGACCCGAAACAAAAAAGAGATTGGGAGGGCTTCTGCCATTGTGCTGCCAGGGGTCGGGGCATTTAAGGATTGCATGGAGAATCTGGAGAAATATGAACTGATCGATCCTCTGCTCCGCTCCATTGAAGACGGGAGGCCCTATTTGGGCATTTGCCTTGGTCTTCAGATCCTTTTTTCTGAAAGTGAAGAATTTGGAGCCTTCAAAGGGTTGGATCTGATCAAAGGAAAGGTAGTGAGATTCAGGCCCGATCTGGAGCATAAGGTGCCTCATATGGGTTGGAATACCATTGAGAAGGAAAAAGAGGTTCCCCTGCTTCAGGGTGTCGAAAACGGGGATTTCTTCTATTTCGTCCACTCTTATTATGTCATTCCGAAGGAGATGGAGTGGATCTCCACTTTCACCACTTACGGTAACCCCTTTGTTTCGAGCATCTGGAAAGAGAACGTCTTTGCCACGCAATTTCACCCTGAAAAAAGCCAGCAAAAGGGGTTGAGGATATTAGAGAATTTTGTTAAGTCGATTTAATCCTGTTTTGCCCTCCCCATTGACGGGGGAGGGTGCGGGTGGGGGTGGAAGGGAAAATCTGCACCCCCCACCTTAATCCTCCCCCGCAAGGGGGGAGGAGATAAAGTTCAAAGGAGCTTTCAATGAACGAAGTCAAGGTGGGTGAGATTCGAATCGGAAAGGGCAATCCGATGGTGTTGATCGCAGGCCCGTGTGTGCTGGAAGGGGAAGCGATTGCCCTGGAGATTGCGGAGCAGTTGAAAGAACTCTGTGGATCTTTGAAGATACCTTTCATCTTTAAGGCTTCCTATGAGAAGGACAATCGGGGTTCAGAAAAACATTACAAAGGTCCGGGCCTAAAAGAAGGGCTGAAGGTCTTGGCCGAGGTGAAGGAGAGAGTAGGTGTCCCGGTCCTCTCTGATGTTCATCGGATGGAGGATGTTGCGGAGGTCAAGGAAGTTTTAGATATCATCCAAATCCCTGCCTTTCTCTGCCAGCAAACCAGCCTTCTTCTCAAGGCGGGAGAAGCGGGAAAAGTCGTCAATATTAAGAAAGGACAATTTGTTGCACCTGAAAACATGGCAGGAGCTGTGAAGAAGATTTACAGCACCGGGAATCGTCAGGTTCTTTTGACGGAGAGAGGGACTTGTTTTGGGTATAACAAATTGATTGCTGATTTCTGCTCTATTCCTATCATGCAGGAAATCGGTTGCCCGGTGATCTTTGACGCCACCCATGTGGTTAGAAATTATGGTATCCCGAGCGAGGATCCAAAAGGAGGAAGTCCTCAATACGTTCCCCATCTTTCCAGAGGAGCCGTGGCCATAGGTTGTAATGGCCTGTTCCTTGAGACTCATCCCAGACCGAGTCAGGCGCTCTGCGATGCCTCCAGTATGATTCCTCTTAACGAGATGGAAAATCTTCTTCGACAGACCAAAACAATTCACGAGATGGTCAGAGGCTGGGGGATCGTCTAATTGCGGATTGCGAATTGTAGATTTCAGTTTGAAAAATCCCCTCACCCCTCCCTCTCCCCCAAGGGGAGAGGGGAAGTCGCCGACGCGCCATAGCCGCTTTGGCGACGGCGCGGGGGAGGGAGAAAAAGGAGGGTAAGAAGTGAAAATTTTTATTGATACGGCCAATCTCAATGAGATCAAAAAAGCGAAGGCCCTTGGCTTGGTGGATGGCGTGACAACCAATCCTACGCTTCTTGCAAAAGAAGGAGAGGAAACAGAGACGCTGATCCGGAAGGTTTGGGAGGAAGTGAAAGGTCCTGTCAATGTAGAAGTGACAGGGATGACCTGTGAGGAGATGGTGAAGGAAGCAAAGGTCATGGCCACCTGGGGAGATGAAATCGTGATTAAGATTCCCATTACTCCAGAAGGATTGAAAACGGTCAAGATTTTATCTGAGGAAGGGATTCGGACCAATGTCACTCTTCTCTTTTCAGCGAGCCAGGCCATTCTGGCTGCCAAAGCTGGCGCGACCTATGTTTGTCCCTTTTTGGGGAGACTTGATGATATCAGTTTCAACGGACTCGAACTGATCCGGCAGATCCGGGCAATCTATGCCTGCTACCCTGAGATGGAAACCGAGATCATCGTGGCCAGCGTCCGAAATCCCATCCATGTTATCGAAGTCGCCATGTTGGGGGTGGAGGTTGTGACCATTCCTCCTGCTATTATTGAGCAGATGGTGAAGCATCCGCTGACTGACAAAGGGATTGCACAATTTTTAGAAGACGCCAAGAAGATTGGGAAGAAAAAGTGAAGAGACTCCAAAGGAGGCGGCAGATGAAAAAGTTTCTGTTACTGCTCTTGGTTTTGGGGATGCTCCTTGCATGGAAGGGAGAGGTGATGGCAGAAGTGAAGCCCAGCCTGGCCGTCCTGCCGTTTTTAATTCATCGGGGAGAGGATTCGGGAAGAGGGATTTCTTGTCCTATTTGCAAAGGAGTGATTCAGAAAGGTGAGATTGCTCCCAACGCACCTGATAGTCTCACGCGACTTCTCCAACAGAAGATGGAATTGCTGGGTACCTTTAAAGTCCTTCCTTTGGAAAAAGTGGAAGGAGCCTTTTCACAAGTCGAGAAGGGGCAATTTGAATTAAAACCCAAGCGTTCATCCATCCAGTTAGGGAAATCATTGAACATGGAATACATTTTGGTTGGTTATCTCTTCCGTTTTGAGGAACGGATCGGGTCCTCGATAGGAGCGGAGAAACCCGCATCCGTGGGCCTCGATGTCCATCTCTTCCGAATCAGGGATGAGAAGATGGTGTGGACAGGAAAATTTGATGAAACCCAGCGGCCACTCAGTGAAAACCTTTTAAAAATAGGGTCTTTTTTCAGAAGAAAAGCCTCTTGGCTCACAGGAGAAGAACTTTCAAGCGTGGGGATGGATGAAATGTTAAAAAGATTCCCTGGACCAAAGGAGTTGGAGGAAATACCGTGATCATCGTCCCTGCGGTGGATCTCAAAGACGGAAGATGTGTCAGGCTTTCTCAGGGGAGGATGGATCAGGAATCGGTCTATTCGGAACATCCTGTTGAAATGGCCAAGCATTGGGAGTCAAAGGGAGCAGAGAGGCTTCATGTGGTGGATTTGAACGGAGCCGCGATGGGGAAGCCTTTTCATCGGTCTCTAATCAAGGAGATCACCCGATCCGTTCCTATTCCGGTAGAGGTAGGTGGGGGAATACGTGATTTGGGTACCATCGAGGATTATCTCTCTTCCGGGGTGAGATGGGTGATCTTGGGAACAGCCGCTTTTCAACATCCCCCGTTGATTGAAGAGGCCTGCCGTCGTTTTCCTGACAGGGTGATCCTCGGAATCGATGCTAAAAGAGGAAGGGTGGCTATCCAGGGCTGGAATGAAACCGTCTCTTTAGAAGTAAAAGACCTAACCAAGCAATTCGAAGGAACAGGTGTTTCAGCAATCATCTTTACAGATATTGAGAGAGATGGGATGGGCACTGGTTTAAACTTTGAATCGACCAGGACATTAGCTCAATCCACTTCAATCCCAGTGATTGCCTCGGGAGGGGTTTCTCGTATCGAAGATATTAAACATCTCCTCGAGTTAGAAACGGATGGGGTCATCGGAGTAATCGTGGGTCGTGCCCTTTATACGGGAAGCCTCGATTTGGGAGAAGCCATACGGTTAGCTAAGAAAGCAGAAAGCAGAAGGCAGAAGGCAGAATAGAAAAATAGGGTGCATTCTGAATTCTGGGTCCTGTATTCTGGCTTCTAACTTAAGGCATTTAAGATGCTTGCTAAAAGAATCATCCCATGTCTCGATGTAAAAAGCGGAAGGGTGGTCAAGGGGACTCAGTTTGTCGATCTAAAGGATGCCGGCGATCCGGTGAAGAATGCTAAGGTTTATGACGAGCAGGGTGCGGATGAAATCGCTTTCTTAGATATCACGGCCTCATATGAAGAGAGAGAGATTCTCATTGATATTGTCCGTAGGACAGCAGAGGAGATCTTTATTCCTCTCACGGTAGGAGGTGGGGTCAGGGGTTTGGAGGATATTCGGAAACTTCTTAAAGCAGGAGCCGATAAGGTATCGATTAATACTGCTGCCGTCAAGAACCCATCTTTTATAGAAAAGGCCTCGAAACGTTTTGGAAGCCAGTGTATTGTCATCGCTATTGATGCAAAAAGGAAAGAGAAGAGCTGGGAAGTGTTCACGCATGGAGGGAGGGTTCCCACAGGAATGGATGCTGTTATTTGGGCAAAAAGAGTGCAGGAAATGGGGGCAGGGGAGATCTTGCTGACGAGCATGGACCGTGATGGAACAAAGGATGGTTACGACATCGAATTAACACGAACGATTTCAGAGCAGGTAGGTATCCCGGTAATTGCCTCGGGAGGGGTGGGCACTCTCGAACATCTTTACGAGGGATTGGTTTTTGGAAAGGCGGATGCCGTGCTGGCGGCTTCTATTTTTCATTATCGGGAATATACGATTTCTCAGGTGAAATCATACCTGAGAGAAAAAGGAGTCGTTGTTCGATTATAAACAAAGGGTTCCAGGGGTCTAGGGTTCAAGTGCTCTATCAAATCGGAAAATGGAAAATTTAGAATCAATAGAGGCGAAAAAGAACTCCGAACTCAACACTCCGAACTCAACACTCCAGAAGAGGGTGAAACATTTCATCCTCCTTCTGGCAACTGGCATTGGAGTGGGTTACTCTCCCATTGCTCCAGGGACTCTGGGAACCCTCATCACCATCCCGGTCTATTACTTTCTTTCCGAAATCCCTTCACCCCTCTATGAAATCACGCTCGTCGGGTTTTTCTTTCTCTCTGTTTGGATTTCAGAAAATGCGGAAATATTTTTTGGGAAAAAGGATGATCAGAGGATTGTTGTTGATGAGATGATGGGTTTTCTCATCACCATGCTCTGGGTTCCCAAAACGATTCACTTCATCATCATCGGTTTTATTCTCTTTCGGTTTTTCGACATTCTCAAACCTTTTCCTATCCGCCGGGTTGACAAAGGATTAAGGGGAGGATGGGGTGTGGTATTGGACGATGTGATCGCTGGAGTCTATGCCAATATTATTCTCCATCTCGTCGGGAGGATTTATCCATGAAATTGGAGAAGACCATTGGAGATCATTTGAGAGAAAGAGGATGGACGCTATCCATTGCAGAATCTTGTACCGGAGGGCTGATTTGTGATCTTATCACCAATGTGCCAGGAAGTTCAGACTATTTTATGGGGGGAATGGTTAACTATAGTAATGAATCAAAGGCAAGGCATTTAGGCGTTCCTTTGGGTGATATAAAGAAGTACGGAGCGGTGAGTTCTCAGGTGGCTAAAAAGATGGCTCAAGGAATTCGAAAAGCGTTTGGTACAAATTTCGGATTATCCACCACCGGTGTAGCAGGACCCACAGGCGGTACGAAGAGAGCTCCCATCGGGAGAGTATTCATCGGATTAGCCAGCGGAAGAAGGACATGGGTAAGAAGAGAGGATTTCAAAGGGAGTCGTAGAGAAATCAAAAAGAAGGCTTCTGAGAAAGCCCTTCAGTTTTTTTATGAAATACTGGTTGAAAAAGGTCGCCTTAAGACCTGACGATAACGATTTCGTTTTTCCATAAGCCGAACATTTTGCCATCGGCGCCTTCCCTCTAATTCATTTAGAGGGTGTTCTTAATTTCTCTTGAAATGCTTTAGCTATGTCCATCCCTGTGCCCCCCTTCGCCCTGAAAGATTGCGCTTGACATATTAAATATAGTATAGATATTATATAGTATGTGGCGGATCAAAGAGCACCGGCGGGTTGATAAGCAAGTCGCGTCAATCCCGAAGGAAACCCTGAAACGGTACGAGAAATGGAAAGATATCGCCGCAATTTCCGGTCCATCTGGACCCCGTTTGATAAAAGGGTTTCACGACGAAGCCTTGTCGGGCGAGTGGCAAGGCTACCGGTCCTCTCGACTTGGTTTACAATGGCGGGTGATATGCCGAGTTATTGTCGAAAAACTTTTGTTCCAGGTCGCTTCAATAACCGCCCATGATTATCGGAGGTCTTAAATGAGAGAGTATCGCCCTGCAAAGAAACGGATTAAAGTTTCGATTGGGGAGTCTGTGCGAATCATTCGTGAACTTCAGGAATTAAGCCAAAATCAACTATCCAAGCTTACAGGTATTCCTCAGGCTACGATCTCGGCAATCGAAAATGATCGAATCCATCTTGGTGTGGAGCGCGCAAAGGTTCTGGCTCATGCCCTGAAGTGTCACCCAGGTGTTCTGGTCTTCCCCGGCTGGGAACTTCCTAAAGAAGCGGCAGCATAAACCTTCGCTTCTTGGGAGTCGTAAAGAGATCAAGAGGAAGGCCTCTGAAAAACCAACCAGTATATTTATGAAAGATTGATTTACGGGGATCTCGTAGTGAAGAATGCAAGTAATTGACCCCTATCTAAGGAGTGCACCTACCCAAATCTTGCTAACGAGTCTATAGAAAAGTCCCCGCACTATGATCCCAGGTCCCCATTTGCAGAAGGGAAATTATCACGGTTGGGTGATCTGGCCATCCCGTTTATGCATCCCAAGCTCTCCACGGATTTCTTGGATCTCTTTCTGAATCCGATTGCCGTCCGCGCCAACCTCCCGTAGTAGCAGAATGGCCAAACCTATTGCGGTTTCTGCTTCCTCAATGGAAATATCTGTAGCCCCCATTTCCTCTAACCAGGCTCGTTCCTGCAGGTATCGGGCTCGGGTAAAGACGTGTATCTTAGGATTTAATTCTCTGGCTGTCACGATCACCGCCGTACGTGTAAGTATATCGGGAATTGTGACCAAAAGGTAGTCGGCTTTCTGTACCCCCGCTGCTTTCAAGATGTCCCGCCGGCTGGCATCGCCGTAAATGGCAGCTTGTCCCGACTCTATCAGATTACGGACCGTATCGAGATTCAGATCAATGATGACCAGGGGAATATCAAAGTCCTTAAGGATCCGGGATGCGGTTTGTCCCACGGGACCATAACCCACAATCACGGCTCTCGACTTGATTTCAGACTTCTGGCCGGGTTCGGATAACCGCAACTGTTCCTCTTTATTTAACATCACCCCTTCATAGTTTGACCTCT
The DNA here is from genome assembly GCA_002327985.1 of Syntrophaceae bacterium UBA2188. Lineage (GTDB taxonomy): Bacteria > Desulfobacterota > BSN033 > BSN033 > UBA1163 > UBA1163. Next base: position 60,470 of record DCVM01000185.1, read on the forward strand.
GGCTGAGAATGCGCCAGATTCGTTCTTTACTGCGGAGCCACTCCTCAAGGGGAGTAATGGCACGGAATAAAAGGGGGTTCACGGCAATCGAGATGAGTGCGCAGGCAACCAGAAGGCTTTGCCCATCTACCGAAAGGAGGCCGAGTCCCATCGCCTCATTCGCCAAGAGAAAGGAAAACTCACCAATTTGAGCCAGTGCTAAGGCGACAGTGATTGCAGTCCGCACCGAGTAACGAAGAACCCATATGATGAGAAACGCCGTTAGAGGTTTTGCAAGAATGACTATTCCGAGAAGTCCCAAGAGGAACCGGGGTTCCTTAATAATGGCTTGCGGGTCGAAGAGCATCCCTACAGACACAAAGAAAAGAACAGCGAAGGCATCCCTCATCGGAAGAGCATCAGCAGCCGCTTGATGGCTTACTTCCGTTTGCCCCACAACAATGCCCGCGAGAAATGCACCCAATGCCATTGACACACCGAATAAAGCTGCCGATCCTGTGGCGATCGCCAATGCCAAACTGAGGATGGTGAGTGTAAAGAGTTCTCCCGACCGGGTGCGCACTACAAGATTCAAAAGCCACGGAATTGCTTTTCGCCCGATAATTACGACAAGGAGGGTCAATCCGGCAAATTTTGCCATCGCCCAAGCCAATGTCATTAGCAGGCCTTCTCCCCCTCCCTCGGATTGCCCCCAAATACTGGCCAGACCAGGCAGGGCCACTAAGACAAAGACCGTGAAAATGTCCTCCAGGATAAGCCATCCGATTGCAATATGGCCTTGGTTGGTCTGAAGCAGATCGTTGTCAGCGAGGACACGAATTAGGACAACTGTGCTGGCCACGGATATGGCAATCCCGAGCACAATGCCTGCTCCCGCACCCATACCAAATGAGATCGCAACAATTGTGCCCAATGCCGAAGCCACCACGATCTGGCCAACGCATCCTGGTATTGCGATTCTCCTAACGGCAAGTAGGTCATTGAAATTAAAATGTAGTCCAACCCCGAACATTAAGAGAATAACGCCAACCTCTGCAAAGTCATGGGCCATTTTGGGGTCGGCGACAAAACCGGGAGTGCGGGGGCCAAGAGCAATTCCCGCCAGTAAATATCCGATGATCGGTGAGAGGCGAAGTCGCTGAGCAACAAGGCCCAGCAAAAGGGCCAGAACCAAACTCACCGATAAATTAACGAGAAATCCTAATCCGTCTTGCATCTATTCTCCACGGTAAAATGTTATAAACTTCTCATTTTTGTGCATTCTTTTCCATGTGATTTTCCCAGAGGTGTTTGCGAATA
>DCVM01000005.1 GCA_002327985.1 Syntrophaceae bacterium UBA2188
AGTTTAAAGGATTTAATAGCTCAGGTCAATAAAGAGGAGGAAAAGAAGTGTTATAAAAAAAGGCCGGCAAAAAATTACCGGCCTCTCAGTTATTTCTTTAATTTTTGATGAGCCGTTTTACGTCTTGCTCAGGACCAGCGCAACGAACCACAGGTTGAACAATGGGTTGCATGGGGAAACATCCATCTCATGGACCTCACCTCCTTCTTAATATTCTATTCTAAATCTCCATCCCACGCCCTGTCAAGAAGAAACATTGTCTGTCATTCCAAAATCTTAATTCCTAATCCTTTCCCTTTTTCTTCAAGAGGCCGAGGAGGTCCGACTCTCTTAAAGATTTTGTATTGGATCTCTCTTTTTCGAGCTCCGGCTTCAATTCTTCTCTCCTCCATTCTTTCTCCCGGATCATGTGCTTCTCGATCCAGTGATCGAGGGCTTTCACATCGAACAGGACCCGGTCCCCGATTTTGAGGTAAGGAAGTTTTTTCAGGGAGGCCATCCGGTAGACGGTGTCCGTCGAAAGGCTTAGATATTGGCTCGCCTCTTTGGCTGTAATCAGCCTCCGGAGCTCAGGAATCTTTTTCATCCGGTCGTCCATCCGTTCGAAATACTTCTCAGCCAGAAGATCTGCCAGCTTATCTAAAAAATCTTTGATTGGGGATCGGTATTCTTCCTGTGCCATTTGTCCCTCCAAGTGATTTCTGAAAAATTCCAGAAACCTCTGTAAAATCTGTGTAATCCCCTTTGGAAATCTCTATCATCAAGGGGGAGCGTAGTCGCTTTTTTAGATCTCCCTCCAAAGAAGTGGGTGATTCTTCACCCTTCTTTTCCTTTTGTCACTTCCTGAATCTTTTTCATGAGAGCAATGTTTTCCGTATGCCCGGTTAAACGGGCAGTAACTCTTCCTCGAACCGGACGATTGAGAAGATAGAAATCGCCGATCAAATCAAGAATCTTATGCCGGACAAATTCATCCGGGAAACGAAGTTCCGTGTTGACAATCTTCCCATCCTCGAGAAGGATGAAATTATGGAGGCGGCCTCCTCCTCCCATCCCCATTTTTTCAAGCATCTCGATATCTTTAAGAAAGCCAAATGTCCTTGCTGGAGCAATCTGGTCCCGAAAGACCTCTTCGTTCCCTAATTCAAAATCAAACGTCTGCTGCCCGATGGGGGGCGGATAGTCCAAAAAGAAGTGAATGGAAAAGGTCTCTGCTGGTTCGATGACCATCGATTTATTTTTATTCACGATCTCTATTCTTCGATCGAGGACTAATTCATCTACCCTCTCCTCCTGGTCTTCCACCCCTGCCTCCTCGACAATTTTACAAAACTCCAAAGCAGACCCATCCATAATGGGAATCTCTTCAATCATCTTGATCATCAGGTTGGTGATATGATAGGCATGCAACACCGCCATGAGATGTTCAACGGTCTTGGCAATCGCACTCCCTTTTTTTAGGGAGGTGGCAAATTCTGTGGTCTGAACATAGTCCAAATGCGCTGGAACCACCTCCTCTGAAGAAACATTTCCAAAAAGGATTCCACTATGGGGCGGAAGGGGTTGAAGAAGAAGTCCTGTCTTCTTTCCAGAATGGAGTCCTGTTCCGTAAAGCACCATGCTCTGCTTCAGGGTACGTTGAGGGAACAAAGAGGTCCCTTTTCTTTTGGAGGTCTCCTTGTCTAAAGGAATAGACTTCTGGAGGGAGGGAAAGAGGGGTCCGGTGAGCTCTTGGTTTACCTCCTTTGAAAAAATCTTCTTATCTCGGAGAGGGTCCTCTGTGGCAATATCTTCAGATCGCTGGACGGTTAACAACTCCTTTTGATGGTCCAGGGCTCGACGGATGGTCATCAGAAGAACATCGAGAGAAAGAGGTTTCTCAATGAAGTCAAAAGCGCCCAGTTTGACAGCGGTCATAGCGGTTGAGATCGTCGCATGACCGGAGATCATAATCACTTGGCGCTCCGGGGCAATCCATTTGAGCCGTCTCAATACTTCCATGCCGTCCATCCCTGGCATCCAGATATCGAGGAGGGTGACATCCGGCTCCTCCTCCTGAAAAACCTTGATCGCCTCTTCTCCACTCCTTGCACGGGTGACACGAAAACCTTCGTCTTCCAGAACGCCTGCAATCGATTGAACCACTCTCTCCTCATCGTCCACGATAAGGATTTTATTTTCCATAAGGTCTCCCATCAGAAATATTTGATTTGCTTTCCCAATACCACAACCTTACTCAAGAATCAACATTTTAATAGTTCCCTGCCCCGACCTTTTTTTTCAGGAGATCATAATCCTGTTCTGATGAAGCGAACACTCCAGTATTTCCCAGCCTCACATTTCTGAGCCCAACGGTCTTGACTTCCATGTAGGCTTCAATCATCTCAGAAACCTTTGGGCTCTTATACCGTTTCATCTGATATTCAGGGAAAAAGGCTAAAATCGTGAACGGGATGTCTGGATCGACATCAAAAAGCAATTGGGCAATCTTTTTCAATTGGGAGGTCTCCACGAGGTTGGGGATATAAAGAGAGAGGACCTCCAAGATAAAACCCCTCTTGACGATCTCTTCAGGAAGTTTAAGGATGTTTCGGTTGAAACAGCCGGTCAGCCATTTATGGTCGGTCCCATCATAGGCCTTGATATCGAGCCAGAAAGAGTCCACCCCTGCCTTTTTCAGGAGATCGAGGTTCTGAGGGGTAAGACCATACCCGTTGGTCTCGATCAGCACCCAGAGCTCGGTCTCTGCCTTAATCAGTTGGGTAGATTCGACATAGTATTCTGGACAGCAGGTTAGGTCCCCTCCGGTGAAGGCAACAATATTGCGGGCAGGTCCCCAACCCTGAGGGCTCAGGACAATCTCATTTTTCTGGATCACCCTGGGGCAGAGAGAAGACCTTTTCCCATACATCACACAAGCCCCGCAACCACGACAGGAATCCTGGGCATGAAAGGCTGTGGCTCTGTATCGAGGTTCTCGAACGGTCACCTCCTTTTCATACTCCTTGCATGCCTTGAGTATATCGGCCGGAGACCACCAATCCCCCTTGGCCTTTTTTGTAAAATTCCAGGAATGGCATTTTCGGCAGGAGAAATTACAGCCGGATTGGTAGATGGAGAGATAATTTTCCGGGCGGGAAAGATGAACCGCCGAGATCAACCTCAAAAGACCATCGTCTGTTTTCCTAAGGGTGGCTTCACAGGCAAGAGATTTTTCTTGCTCGATCTCAATGTAACAGCTTCCCTGTGGATAACCCTGTTTGATTAAATTGCATTTCATTACAAAATTTTATCACATGCCATCTTCCCCTTGCAAGTAAAGAGTCCCGTGTGATATAGACAATCATAAATTCGAAGCACGAAATACGAAATTCGAAACAAGCACGAATGTTCAAAATACGAATCTCTTAAACAAAGAATTTAGAATTTGGAGATTAGAATTTTGGATTTGTCTCGGATTTCGATATTCGAATTTCGTATTTATGGGATGCCAAGCCAGGAGGTATCAAATGGAGGATAAATCAAAACAAGTGGCCCAGTGGATCGTCAATGCCAAAAAGATGGTTATTTTCACAGGGGCAGGTCTCAGTACAGAGTCGGGGATTCCGGATTTCCGGAGCCCAGGAGGGGTGTGGGATAAATATAACCCAGAGGATTTTTATTTCCAGAATTTCATTGCAAGTGAAGCCTCCAGGGAAAAATATTGGCAGATGGCAACAGAAATGTGGGAACCAATCAAGAAAGCTCAACCCAATTCCGCCCATCTTGCCATTTCGGAATTGGAGAAGCTGGGTAAGCTTGATTGCGTGATCACTCAAAACATTGATGGGCTTCATTTCAAGGCCGGAAATTCAGAAGCAAGAGTGCTTCAACTCCATGGGACAGCCATATTCGTCTCTTGTTTGAGCTGTAAAAAGAGGTATGATCGCGATGAAATCCAGGAACGAATAAAAAAAGGCCAGAAAGCCCCCCGCTGTGACGACTGCGGTGGCCTTCTCAAACCCGCAACCATCTCTTTTGGCCAATCCATGCCAGAAGAAGAAACCCAAGAGGCCTATCATCGATCCTCCACCTGTGATCTCTTCATCGTGATCGGGTCTTCCTTAGTGGTCCAACCTGCTGCCTCAATGCCTTTGGTGGCAAAGAGAAATGGGGCAAAATTGGTGATCATCAATCGTGATGCAACCCCATACGATGACACGGCAGACCTCGTAATTCATGGTCAGGCCGGGCCTACCATGGCCGGTATTCTGGAACACATAAAACAGAGATTGGGGATTGGGAATTAGGGGTTGAGGGTGTGGACATTTTATAACTCTTGGACAAAAAAACGGCACTTTTTTGTGTATAAAACAAAATACTTTGCTGAAAAATTGTGTAAATTCAAATAATTAACCTAAGCAAAAATTGGCACTCATTTTGCTTTATTTTACCTTTGGAAAAATTTTTCCAGAGGTATTTTTGTGAATCAAAGGTTAAATTACTTCCTTTTTAGGACTCCGTTTTTTTTAACATTCCTGTTGTTCTTCATTAGCTGCTCAACCATTGATCAAGCCATCCGACCTGATGAAAAAACTGCCCCTCCCTCATGGCCGTCTTATGAGCAAATCCTAAAAGAAAATTATAAAGGACCAAGGGCAAGAGTGGTTGTCATCAATTTTATTGACAAATCGGCAAAGGGAAAAGAAACAAGCCAGTTAGGCGATGGAATCACAGAGATGTTAAACAATTCCTTGTTGGCTACCAATAGATACATTGTCATTGTTGGAAAATCTTTGGAGGATATCCTGACCCAGGAAACTGGAAGGTCTCATCAGGCAAAAAAAGAAGAGAGGTTCGATCTTCTGGTTGAAGGAACGATCGGGGAATTCAAACCTGGGATTGCAGGTGCTGGAGAAGAATCGTCCAATATTACGCTCATGATTAAGGTGGTTAACCCGAGGACAAAGCTGGAGCTTGGCACGGAAAGGATAAGAGGAAGGGCTACTGATTTTGGAGGGTCAACTGGAAAAGGTGGAGGTGTGCTACCAAAGGCATTCAAAGATTTTTCAAAAACACCGATGGAGAAGGCCTTACGAATAGCGGTTGAGGAATCAGCGAGTTTTATTGTCGCCAAGACACCCCCTGAATCCTACGTAGTGCTTCCTCCAGTCGCACAAAAAGAAACTCCGAAACCTCCACCGCCGCCTCCTCCCGAAATTCCAAAAGTCACTCAACCTCCACCTCCACCCCCTCCCCCTCCTCTTCGCGTCACCCAGGTCGTGTGGTCTAATGTCAATTTGCGTGAAGGGCCAGGGTTGAAATATAAAGTGGTTGGTAATGTGAAAAAAGGAGTTTCTTTAAAGATTCTCGAACTAAAGGGAGATTGGTTGCATGTTCAACTTGAGAACGGGAACGAGGCGTGGGTGACTAAATTAGCCACTTCTGAAACTAATAACTCGTCCCCCTCTCCACCTCCTCCTAAACTATCTCCCATGTAGATGGTCATTCGGTCACGGTTAGGGTGAGGATTAATAGTCAAACGGGTATGGATGACGACGGCTGGTATCGAAGCCTGCAATATAGACATGAAAGAAGGCCAAGGTTATGGCTACGAGGCCCGTTTCGTATATCGTTAAAGGGTTACGTCAAGTTCTTAAGTCGAATAACGTAGCCGATGGAAGATATGGGCATCGTTACCCTTACCGTGAAGTGAAACCTTCTATTTTCTGAGCAATTTTAAGAGGTGCAAATGCTGATCTGCATGAATTGCAATGTCGAGTATGAAGAAGATAGAAAATTTTGTAAATATTGCGGGAACCCCCTTGTACCGAAATTAGAACCCGTTTCACCTCAGGAAAAAGTAAATAGCATGGGAGAGGAACCATCGCACAAAAAGCTGACCTGCCCCGATTGTAAAATCGTTTATGATTTTGGAAGTTCCTGCATTCAATGTGGGGCAGCTCTGGTAACAGAAATCCCTCCTGGGAAAAAAGAAAAACAGAAGACCGACCATATAAAACCACCCGCAACCCTATTCTATCAAACTTTGGCTCGTACCGTGCAAGAACCTGAGACAATTCCTGGGCCCAAAGTAGAAGAAAAACCTATTCCATTACAAACCATACAAGAACAATTGTTAGGGGAAACCTCCGATAAACTCATCTGCCCCACCTGTAAAATCATTTATGAACATGGCGATTCCTGTGTCAGATGTGGGAAGACACTGGTGGCACAACTTCCATTGCGACAGCAGGAAGCACCTGAATGTCCTGAAACGCCTGAAGTTCGCCTTGAGGGGCTTCTTCTTCAAAATCTTGAAGAACATAATTTAGCGAAGGTAGAACAGGCCCCAAATAAAGGAATAGAAGTCCCCCTCCCTTCAGAAGTGGGGAAGAAAGAAGAAACCTCTCAGCCTGAAATACCCGAACAACAACCCAAAATATCAACCGGCGATTGGAAGCAAAGGTTAAGTTTTCCAAAAAAACGCAAGGTAGACTACCGACGCCTACTCCTCGAAGCAGGCAGCCTTACGATCATGGTTTTGGCAGGAGGATATTTTCTTTGGTCAATCTTTACTCACCAAATCATCAAAGAACCCGTGGCAAAGACACAATCTCCTAAAGAGGTTTTTAGTCCGGCCCTTCCTAATCCACCCATCCCTGCCAATGCAACAGCCACTGTCTCGATTCCTCAAGAGACCACCCCTGCTCCTGTTTCTGAGTCCTCTCCATCCGATGCTGTTCCCTCAGAAACATCGGAGATAAAGAAAATAAAAGAACTACTCGAAAACATCCGGCAGGCAAATTTAAAAAAGGACGTTGACCTCTTCTTATCCTGCTACACCTCGGATTTCAAAGACAGGGAAGTGAAAAAGAAAACAACCCTCGACAACTGGAAAAGATTCGATTACCTGGATCTGACCTATGATTTGAAGAATCCTTCGATAACAGGTGACACGGCCAGGGCAAAAGTTGAATGGGTATTCAAAATTTCTCCAAAATCAGGGGGTCAGTCCCATGGGAGCAAGACCATTCTGGATGTCATATTAAAGAAGGAAGAAGGCGGCTGGAAAATAAGGGAAGTAAAATAGAGAGTTCAAAAACTTCTATCCTTCCACTTATAACTCTTTCTCAGATCTATCTCCATCTCCTACTTGATCCTCCAAAAACCACTCCATTCAAACTGAAATACTCAGTTCTGAAATACATAGTACTTGAGTCTTTTTAATAAAGTTGATAAAATCACGGCCAATTGCACAAAGGGGATATGGAAAAAACTACAATAAAGAACAGCCATTATCCTCATCGCTCGCCCTGTTAGAAGTAGAATACTAAAACGAACTTCTGCTTAATAAATGGCATATATTTGGGAGGCAAAAATGTTACTAAAAATAAAAATTGTATTGGCCATTATATTGCTCATCTCCACTTTCATGCCTTTGGGCAGTTGTGAACGAAAACAGATACCCATGGATGAGCGATCCCAAACTTCACCCAATCAGGGAGTATCTTCAACAGCACCTCAATCAACAGATAAAGGAAAAAGGTCTATAGAATATTTAATCCCAATAAAATTCCTCGAATTCTCAGAGCCTTCAACCTGGCTGTTCTTTGGCGCTTTTGTTTGGCCCCTGCTATTCCTCGCCATCAAAGGATTCCTTTTGAAATCGAAATGGAAAAGGAGAATCGGCAATGTTTTAGAATTCTTATTATCTGGAGTTTCCATCTATGTTATTTATTCCTTTGTCTTTACCCTTTATTTCGAACCAATGACCTGGGGTTATATAGCCACCTGCACGATTATCTTATATCTGATCGTTCACCTCGCTGAGATATTAACTCCATATCTTGTATATAAAGGAAAGAAAATATAACGATGGAAGATAACAAGCCGTATTTCAAAATCGGTGTTGGCGACAGCCACTACCTGATCGTGAAACCCTTATATCGCCCTTATGACCAATGCCAGGATGAATGGGATGGAAACTGGGTGAATTCACAGATCCTCATCCGGGTGGGTGGCTTTAATGGGAATATTATGGCGAGTTTGAGGACGGATGAATTCATACGGTTTAAGGAGGAGTTGTCAAAGCTTTATTCAACGTTGAAAGGCCAGGCCTCCTTTTCTTCCATGGAGCATTGGCTGACGATCCATGTAGAAGGAGATGGTCTCGGGCACTTTGAGGCAGATTGTGTAGCGATGGATGAGGTCGGCATCGGGAATCGGCTTCAGTTTGGTTTGGACTTCGATCAAACCGATTTGCCAGGAATCATCAAGGACCTCGATGGGATTCTTCGTGCCTTTCCGGTTCGCGGATATGCTTCTTGAATCTTAGCGTTTCTTCAAAATCAGTGAAACATAACATGATCAAAAACATTCTTCTTTTCATTACGATTTTTCATTTCTTCTCTACTCCCTTGTGGGCACAAAATGCCGATCATCATAAAGTGGATAGAGTAATTGCTTCTGCGTTGGAGCAGACCAAACAAACCCTTTACTACGACCCTTCTTACAGACGCCTTGTTTACCCAAGAGGAGATGTTCCTCTTGATCGAGGAGTCTGTACGGACGTTCTCATTCGGGCTTTTCGCAAGGCAGGCGTGGACCTACAAGTGCTCGTCCATGAAGATATGACCCAAGCCTTTGATGCCTATCCTAAAAGACGGGGGTCGAACCGACCTGACCCCAATATTGACCACAGAAGGGTTCTCAATCTCATGAAATATTTTGAAAGAAAAGGTAAGGCCTTACGGCTAACAGGAGAGTTGACACACTTTTCCCCGGGAGATATCGTCGCCTGGCGTTTACACAATGGGTCTCCCCATATCGGGATCATTTCAAATGTGCAGAGGCCAAAAAAAGACCGATATTTAGTCGTCCATAATATTGGTTTCGGAACAAAACTGGAAGATATCCTTTTTCAATATAAAATGATTGGCCACTATCGGTTTTTTAAAAATCAAAGTGATAACGTGTAACCTTATGTATTTTGGTTACATACCCTTCAGATTGAATTTTTCCCGAATCATCGTATTCAACATAGTATACAAATGGCGTTCGAATCCCTGGTAAAAGGAACCGAACGTCCATAACCTCCACACGGTGAATGTTTTCTCTCGAATTCACGGGGTTTACCACTGGAAATCGAGCAAACCAGTAGAAAAACTTAACACCTTCTGTGGCCAGGGCCTTCTCCACCCAAATGGAATCCTGAAGTTTTGGATAGGATTGATAATGAACTTTTCCAGGAGGTTGATAGAGGCACTTTAGTCTTTCCAAGGACATGGAAAAATGGAATTGGGATTCAGCAGTTCTTTTGGGAGGCTGGGTAGGATTCTTCAAAGTAAGGTCCACAAATCCCTGATAGACGTTATCTTTGGTCTCCACATAATTGGCCCAGCGATAGGGAGAGATGGGTTGTGGCAGTGAAGCAACTTGTATTACTTCCTCATTTAAATTTTTGGCATAGGCATTCGTCAGTTCTATTGCCCGATGATGCTGGACCCAACAAAAAAGGATATAGACCGTAAGACCGATCAAAGAACCCCGGCAGATCCACCGAGATTTATCCTTCCATAAAATGCTGATTACCAATGGGGAAAAAATGATGCCTGAAAAGATTAAATCGATGATGAAAACGAGATCCCAAGAGAACCGTGCCTCAGAAAAAGGAGAAAGAATCATCGTCCCATAAGAAGTCAAAAGATCGAGGATCACGTGGCTGATCAAGACCAGAAGGCAGAGGGTATAAAAACTCCAGAAGTGGTGGCGTTTCGATATTTTTACAAAAAGCCAGCTAAAAATAAGGGCATAAAAAGGGATCAACAGGAGCGAATGGGTAAAGTCCCGATGATATTCGAGATAAAATTGCCGGTTGAAGAGGCCCAGAACAAAATCAGAGTCTGGGAAAAATCCCGTGGCAAGACCTGCCACGGTTCCCCATTTCCCAATTTTTTTATCACCAATGGCCTTTGCAATGACCGCGCCCGCCAGGGTATGGGTGATCGTATCCACAAGATAATGATAACTTCAAAAAGGGCCTAAGGCAAACGAATGGAGGGCTTCGTTGGAGGTTCAAAAAGTTAGAGATATTTTTTAAACCAGTCCACACTGAGGTCGATGGCACGCTGGCGATGGACTGGATCTAAGAGTCGGTGGTCTGCCCCACCGATGACATGGATCTCTTTAGGTGGACTCAAACTATTGAAGATTCCCAAGGCCTGTTCCAAGGGAACCAGTTCATCTTTTTCTCCGTGGATCACCAGACAATTTGAGACCTTAGGTAAAAGGGGTAACAACCGATGCCTTGGGAGATCCTCGAAAAAAACCTCTGGAGGGAGAGGATAATCCTCTTCTTGTTTTTTTGATCCGAGATCATCCATGTGGAGAGGAGTCGCCCAGATCACCACCCCCCTGATCATTTTATCCATTGAGGCCCTCTTCAAGGAGAGAAACCCTCCGAGGCTCGAGCCGAGCAGCCCGATCCGATTTCCCAGACCGGGATAAGATCTTATAAAATCAATTGCCGCGCTGAGATCAGCGATCTTTTTGCTAACTGTATTGTCTTCCTCTGTTCCCTCGCTCTCTCCGATTCCCCTGAAATCGAATCGAAGCATGGCTATCCCTTCCCTGGAAATCTGTTCACCGAGGGCAATATACTTCTCGCTATCCTTGCTGGAGAGAAGGCCATGAGAAGCAATGACACAAGGTGGATTCTTTTCATCAGGGATATGGAGAATTCCTGAAATCTTCATCCCCTCACTTATAAAAGAAACTTTTTCAATCTTCATATCTGGATCTCCTTTGTCACCCCCACCCCTACTCTCCCCCATCTGAGGGGGAGGGGAAAAATAAGTTTAATTCTTTTATTTGTTTATTGTTCATTACCCATTGTTCAATGTTTAATTGAAATTCCTGCGTCTCTCATCGCCGTTAAATACTCTTCCCTCAATCGTTCCTTCGGGATCCCGTGGTCAATGAAATCCCAGGGAAAGATTTCATCCAGGTCTCTTTTTCGATAGACATAGAAGTCAGGATTGATATTCGTCTCCCGAAGGGCCTGCCCCCAATTCCCTTGATGGTGATGTGCAGCCAACAATATTTTGCCCACTCTCCGATCTCCTCTTGAGAGCAATGCCTGTAGATAGGCCCATTTGGGAAGGTCATGGATCATCTCCACCCCCCTCTCCCCCTGAACCCCTCTTTGAATCAGCTTCAACTTTTTCTTCAACTGCCCAACTTCTTCCAGAGGGGCCCATTGAAAGGGCGTAGTCGGTTTGGGGATAAAGGGGTTGACACTTAAGACTAATCTCCATTTTTTATTCTGGTTTTTTTGGTGTGAGAGAATCTGATGCCGAATCCGTTTGGCAAGGAGGAGAATTTCCTTAACCTCCTCATCAGTCTCTGAGGGAAGGCCAATTAAAAAATAGCATTTGATCTGGGAGAGGCCATTCCCCACCAGAGTCTCAATCGATTCCAAAATCTCCTCCTCCAGATAGCCTTTTTTCAACATCTTTCGGAGTCTTTCTGAACCTGCCTCAGGAGCAATGGCCACGGTGCGTTCTTTCCCTTCTCTCAAGCATTGAACCAGAGAGGGGGTAACCGCATCCACTCTTAGGGAAGACAAAGAGATTTCTCCCTGCTGAGAGAGGATATCTTGGCATAACGGGAGGAGTTGGGGATGGTCGGAGACGGCTGTTCCGGTTAAACCAATCCGATGCTCTTTTAAAAGGGCCTCCTTGAAGATTGACTTAAGAAAAGAAAAACTTCGGTTTCGAAAGGGATGGTAGACAAAACAAGCCGCACAGAAGCGACATCCCCTTGGGCAACCCCGATTCATCTCGACCAGAGCCATCTCTTTAAATTCCGTGTCCGGAGTAAAAAGGCTGGATTGGCTTGCAAACCAATCCAGCTGAGGAACCCATCTCCGTTTGATTTTTCTGGAGAATCCTGGCTCAGGGTCCATGGCCTCTATCTTTCCATCTTCCGCATAGGTCACTCGATAAAACTTTGGTACATAAACCCCTTCGATTCCCCCCAGATTTCTTAAGAAGTTGTCCTTTCTCTTCTTCTCTTGATCGGAAAGAGTTTGTCGGCAGACTTCCAAAAATTCACCCATCACCTCTTCTGCCTCTCCCAAAATGAAAAGGTCGAAGAATTCACTTATGGGTTCCGGATTTAAAAAAACAGCTACTCCTCCCGCGATAACCCATGGATGTCTTTCATCACGAAGCCGGCTCTCTGAGGGAATATGGGCTAATTCCAAGAGGGTGAGGACATTGAGAAAATCGTTCTCAAAAGAAATGGAGAACGCTAAGATATCGAAGCGGGAAAGAGGTTTCTGGGTTTCTAACGAAAAAAGAGGGGTTTGGCTATGGTAATACTCATGAAGATCTTCTGGCTCAGGAAGGAAGGCTCTTTCACAAACGACATCCTCCTCAGCGTTTAACATCTGGTAGAGGGTCTGGAATCCGAGATTGGACATCCCCACATGGTATGAATTGGGATAGAGGAGGCAAACCGAAATTTTTCCGCCCCATGATTTTTGAACAGCTCCTCTCTCTTTTTCAAGAACACCTTTAGCCTTCTGAGCAAGTTTCCAGGAAATCATAAGTGTTCAGTTATCAGCAGTCAGTCATCCATCCTTAAAAAAAGGTCTACGACATCAAGTATAACAAATTTTAAGTCTTCGTAAACAATTTTACCATTGACCACTGATCACTGACCACTGCCCACTGATCACTTGCTTGTTCAGTCGGCCTGTTTTCTTAAAAAAGTTGGGATGTCAAAACGATCCTCGTCCTCAAGAGAAAAATCCGATGGCAGTTCCAATTTCAGCTCATCGAACCGCTCGTTTGCCTTGGTCCTCCTCATAAAAGCTGGGATATCCCTGTTATTCTCTCTGGTGTTAAAAGAGAAGGGTAAAATGTCTTTACGTTGCTCCCTGAGACCAAATGAGATGGGAGCCACTTTCTTAAATTGAGAGGTTTTCTTATCTTCTTTCTTTCCAAAGCCGGTCGCAATCACGGTGACGCGAATTTCTTCCTTCATCGACTTATCCACCACCATCCCCCAGATCACATTAGCCTCTTCATGGGCTTCCTTCTGAACGAGGGTCGTTGCCTCGTTGATCTCGTTGAGGGTCATATTCTCCCCTCCAGTGATGTTGATCAGAAGTCCACGGGCTCCCTCAATTGTAATATCTTCAAGGAGAGGACTGGAGATCGCCTTCTGGGCCGCTTCCACAGATCGATTCTCCCCTGAAGCGATTCCTGTTCCCATCAATGCCATTCCTGTCTCAGACATCACGGTTCGAACATCGGCAAAGTCCAGGTTGATAATCCCTTGGCCAACGATGATGTCCGAGATCCCCTTCGCTGCATGAAAGAGAACCTCGTCCGCCTTTTTAAAGGCCTCGATCAGCGTCATGCTCTTCCCACTGATGCTGAGGAGCCGCTGGTTCGGGATAGTGATGAGGGCATCGGCTGTCATCTTCAGATTGGCCAATCCTTCCTCCGCCTGTTTCATTCTCTTCTTTCCTTCGAAGTGAAAGGGTTTGGTTACAATGGCCACCGTGAGGGCACCCATCTCACGGGCCACTTCAGCAATCACCGGCCCTCCACCTGTGCCGGTTCCACCGCCCAACCCGGCTGTGATGAAGACCATGTCCGATCCCTTCAGGGCTTCCCGAATCTTCTCCACATCCTCGAGGGCAGCCTTTCTGCCTACTTCCGGATTGGCTCCAGCTCCCAAGCCCTTGGTCAAATTTTCGCCCAATTGCAATTTCATAGGAGCCATATTTGCCGCTAGTGCCTGGGCATCGGTATTGGCTGCAATAAAATCCACCCCTGAGAGCTGATAGGAAATCATCGTATTCAGGGCATTGTTTCCTCCTCCTCCGATTCCGATGATCTTGACCTTAGCGGCCAAATTTTTATTCTCGTCGAATTCAATCATGTTCCCCTCCTCTTTATAAAATTGGAATAGTGGAATGATGGAATACTGGAATGTTGGGTTTTGTTTTTTAACATCATTTCAACCTTCCATGATTCCATTAAAAAAATTCTCCGATCCATTCTCGCATCCGGTGAGTGACCTTACTGAAAATATTCCCTTCACCCACCTTAAAGCGACTCCGTCCCTTATTTCGACTTCCGTAAAGAACCAGGCCCAC
The DNA here is from genome assembly GCA_002327985.1 of Syntrophaceae bacterium UBA2188. Taxonomy (GTDB): domain Bacteria; phylum Desulfobacterota; class BSN033; order BSN033; family UBA1163; genus UBA1163. The sequence goes on from DCVM01000005.1 coordinate 14,156, forward strand.
TCCGGTCGCATACATGGGGCTTGCGACCAGATCTACCAAGCCTCCGATACCAATAGGGGCCCCTCTCCGCACGGGCAGATTAAAAATCTGCTCCGCCAGCTCAGGGCACCCCTCCAGGATGGCACTTCCGCCAGTGAGGACAATTCCAGAGGCAAGGAGATTGGAAAAACCCGTCCTCACGACCTCATTATGAACCAAGGTGAGAATTTCTTCGACCCTTGGCTCGACGATCTCTGCCAGGGTCTGCCTGGAAAGGACTCGAGGTTTCCTGCCTCCCACACTGGGAACTTCAATGGTCTCATCCTTCCGAACCAGGGATGCCAGGGCGCATCCGTATTTTATTTTTATCTTTTCTGCTTCCTCCACCGGTGTCCGAAGCCCCATCGAGATATCGCTCGTGATGTGGCTTCCTGCTAAGGAGAAGACCGCCGTATGCTTGATCGCCCCATTCGAAAAAATCACCAGATCCGTGGTCCCACCTCCGATATCGACGATGGCCACTCCCAGATCCTTCTCCTCTGGGGTGAGGACGGCCTCGCTTGAACCCAACTGTTCTAAAACAATATCATCGACATCGAGTCCGGCCTTGTTGGCACATTTAATGATATTCTGGGCAGAGGTAATGGCGCCGGTGACGATGTGGACCCTTCCCTCCAGTCTCACCCCTGACATCCCAACCGGGTCTTTAATCCCGTCTTGATCGTCCACGATGAATTCCTGGGGGATGATGTGAATCACTTCTCGATCCATGGGCATAGCAATGGCACTGGCCGCATCGATTACCCGTTTCACATCATTTGGACCGATCTCTCTGTTTTTGACAGCGATCACTCCATGACTGTTAATCCCCTTGATATGCCCACCTGCCAGCCCCGCATAGACAGAGGTCAAATGGTATCCTGCCATCAACTCGGCTTCTTCGACAGCCTTCTTGATTGAATGGACGGTGCTCTCGATATTAATGACCACCCCTTTCCGCAACCCCTTGGACGGAAAAGTTCCCAGACCAATGATGTTGACCTGACCGTCAGAAACTTCTCCAACCACCGTACAAATTTTTGTTGTCCCGATGTCCAATCCAACCACTAACGAATCTTTCTTCCCCACCTTTTTCTCACCTCCTTTCAGGTTCCCCCGGAGGGGGTCTTTTTGACCACCATTTTTCCTAAGTCACTGCAATCAATTGACACTGCGGAATATCCCCTTTTACGAAGGTCTGACCAGATAAGAGACAATCTCTTCAACTTCTCTCTAAAGTCTTCCCATCCCATCCTGACCTCCAGGCCCTCCGTCTTGGTAAAACAATGGATGCCAAAAACCTTTTCCATGTGGATCTCCGATATTTCCTCCAGAGGAGGAAGCTTTTCTCGATCAATAATCCTTAAAAACTCCAGGGCTTTTGTGATTTGGCGTTTTGCCTCAACCGGATCCATTTCTAAAACCTGACGGGTCAACCCAGTGAGATAGGGGTAGTTGTATCCATCCCTTTCTCCAACAAGGGAAAAGATTTCTCCCTGGGTATCGATATAGTAAAGTTCTTCCAATTGAATGATGGCCATTGGTTTTCTCTCTTCGACCTGAACCAATATCTTGTTGGGAAACACCTTCCTCACCCGAACCTGCTCAATCCAGGGATGGGATTCCAAACGTTTGACCACCTCTTTCAATCTGACCGAGAAGAGATTGGGCATCCCCTCCACCACCGTGAGGGAGAGAAGGGTCTCTTTGGAAATCTTTCGACCTCCTTCCACTACAATCTCTCTTACCCGAAAAGAGGGGTCTCCTAAGAGATAGACATAAACCCAATGGCTCATGAAAAGGAAAAAAGAGAGAAGGAGAAGCTGAAAGGCCACTCGGATCATCTTCTTCACGATCCTTAGAAATTTTTCTCCGCCTCTCTCTTCCCTCCTTGATTTCGGTCGGAGAAACTTTCCATCTCTGACGGTCACGGACTCTCCCATCTCTCCTCTTCTTGGTTGTATTGAGTTCATTGAGTGAGTCAGGTTTGTCGAGTTAACCCAAAGAACTCAAGAAACTCAAGCAACTCAAAACGATTTTCCACTTTCTATCTTCAACGATGCCCCCAACAATATCCGTTCCACCAAGTCTTCAAACGGAATGCCTGCATAACTGGCGGCCTTGGGCAAAAGACTCGTCTCGGTCATTCCGGGCATGGTGTTGATATCAATGATCCATGGATTTTCATTTTCATCGGTCATTAAGTCGACTCTCGCCACCCCTGTACAGCCCAGGCTTTGAAAGGCCTTGAGGCTAATCTCCTGGGCATGGAGGTACTTTTCCCTTGGAAGCCGTGCAGGGAGGAGGTATTGAGTTTCGCCTTTTGTATATTTAGAATGGTAATCGTAAAAACCGCTCCTGGGGACGATCTCAATGATGGGCAGAGGAATCTCTTCCAGAATACCAACCGTGATCTCCCTGCCTTTCATAAATTCCTCGACCAATATCTCCGCATCATATTCTCCTGCGATCTTTAAGGCAGGGCCCAGTTCTTCCTCTTTCCGGACAATCGATATGCCAATCGTAGACCCTTCTCTCGCCGGTTTGACCACAACGGGCAGGGGAAGGGAAATGGAAGGGACCGAATTTTTTTTCAACTCTTCGCGTTGAAACACCTCGAAGCAAGGCGTTGGAAGTCTCTCGTAAAGGAAGAATTTCTTGCACATAATTTTATGCATGGCCAGGGCGCTCGCCAAAACGCCCGATCCGGTATAGGGAATTCTCATCAACTCTAACATCCCCTGAATGGTTCCATCCTCTCCGAATCTCCCGTGGAGAGCCAAAAAGGCGCATTCGATCTTTTCTTTGAGCAATTTTTCTGGTATGTCCCCTCCCACATCCATGGGAACCACAGGATATCCTTTCTCCGTTAAAGCCTTCAGGATGGCCTTTCCCGTCTTCAGGGAAATTTCCCTCTCGCGGGACAACCCACCCATCATTACAGCGATCTTCTTTTTCTTAAGCGGCTGATCCTTCATCCCCTTACGCCAAAACTCCACAGCTCTTATTCCGCAATCTGCATTCCCTGCCTGCGCGAAGCCGCTTCGGCGAAGACAGGCGAAATCGGCATTAGGCCTCGCCCACCACCTTCACCTCCCGCTCAAGAGAGATGCCCTTCTCTTCATAGACCTTTTTTTCGATCCACTCCATCAAACGGATCACTTCATCCGCCTTGGCCTTCCCCAGGTTGATAATAAAATTGGCATGGCGGTCTGAAATCATGGCCTGACCTATCCGGAACCCTTTCAACCCAGCCTCTTCGATCCACTTCCCCGCAGGATCCTCCTTGGGGTTTTTGAAAATGGATCCGGCGCTGGGATAATCTAAGGGTTGTCTTTTCTTCCTCATCCCTGAATAAGATTTTACCCGTTCAAGGATCTCTTCTTTGTTCCCCTTCCTCAGCTGAAACCGACCCTTAAGAATAATCCATGAAGGGGGAAGGACCAATCCTCGATAAGTAAATCGAAGCCTCGAACGGGGTCTCTTTACAATTTCTCCATCTTCCTCCATCAGGGTCATGGAGAGAAGAAGATCCTTCAACTCGGCACCCCATGCTCCAGCATTCATCGCCAAGCCCCCTCCGACTGTTCCAGGGATGCCGAAGAAGGGCTCGAGCCCTGTCAGACCCTTCTGGATGGACCATTGAACCAGCCGTTGAAGAGAGAGACCTGCTTCGGCTTCGACCATCTCGCCATCGATCTTGATTTTTTTCATCCCTTGAGTCAGATTGATTACCCATCCCCGTACTCCTTTATCCCTCACAACAAGATTGGTTCCTTTCCCTAAAATCAAAAAAGGAATTTTTTTTCTTTGGGCAAACCGAATCACCTTTCTTAATTCATCCACATCCCTCGGGAAAAAAAGGCAATCCGCAGCCCCCCCCACTTTCATCGATGTGAACCGCCTCATGGGGGCATCGAAAAGAACCTTTCCTTTGATCAAACCCAATGCCCATTGTTTGTAATTCCTGTTCATTCGATCTCGAATCTGAAATCGCAAATTTCATCAATTCAATTTATTTACCAATTCCTCGGAAACCTGCCAGATATCTCCAGCTCCCAGGGTAATCACCAAATCCCCTGGTGAAATAATACGGAGCAGATGTTCCACGATCTCCTTTTTATCTGCTATATAAGTAACGTCCTTATGGCCATATTCTCGGAGTCCCTCGAACAGGGCTTTTGCCTCAACGCCTTCGATCCGATCCTCTCCCGCCGGGTAGATATCGGTCAGGATGAGCACATCGGCATCATAAAAAGCAGTGAGAAAATCTTTAAACAATGTTTGCGTCCGGGTGTAACGGTGAGGTTGAAATACCGCAATGATCCTTTTTCCCCAACCGGTTCGTGCAGCCTGGAGCGTCGCCATGATCTCCACAGGATGATGGCCATAATCATCGACAATGAGGACCCCTCTCTTTTCTCCCTTGATTTGAAACCGTCTCTGAATCCCGCTAAAATCGCGCAATGTCTCCTGAACAACCTGAAAGGGGATATCCAGTTCAAAGGCTGTGGCTAAAGTGGCCAGGGCGTTGTAAACATTGTGGAGCCCTGGCATCTGAAGCCTTAATCGACCCATGTCCTGACGTCGATGGACTACGTCAAAGGAGGTGGAGAGGCCCTCAAAGACAATCTCTTTAGCCTGGAAGTCAGCTTGTGTCGTCAATCCATAGGTGGTAAACCGCTTCTTCAACCTTGGAAGGAGGCTCTGGATATTGGGGTGATCCAAACAGAGAATAGCTAACCCGAAAAATGGGATCTTGTCCAAAAAACAGAGGAAGGCCTCTTTGATCTCATCGATCCCTTGGTAATAATCGAGATGCTCTGGATCAATGTTGGTCACCACCGCAATGGTGGGCATCAGTTTGAGAAAAGAGCCATCGCTCTCATCCGCTTCGGCGACCAAGAATTCACCCTGGCCAAGCCGGGCATTACTTCCGATACTGTTGAGTCTCCCTCCAATGACAACAGTAGGGTCGAGGCCCCCTGCTGCCAGGACCGTGGCAATGAGGGAGGTGGTCGTGGTCTTTCCATGAGTCCCTGCGATGGCAATCCCAACTTTCATCCGCATCAGTTCTGCCAGCATCTCTGCCCTTGGGATCACAGGAATGAGTCTTTCCTCGGCTGCCTCCACCTCGGGATTGTTTGGTCGAATGGCTGAGGAGATGACTACGACGTCTGCTTTTTTCAGATTCTCCCTCCTGTGGCCGTAGAAAATTTCACATCCCAAGGACTGGAGTCTTCGGGTTACCTCGGACTCTCTGATATCGGATCCGCTGATGGTATAGCCCAGATTGAATAACACCTCAGCAATCCCGCTCATGCCAATTCCACCAATGCCTACAAAATGGATATGTTGGATCTTCCCTCTGCGATACATCGATCCCTTAAAAGTCAAGTTCAAAGGTTACAGCGACGAATCCCGTTTGGAGTAAGATTGAACTAAGATATCGTTTAACGGTGACGATGCTGGTATCGAAACCGGAAGCTTGATGCTGGATGCTCGTGTTTCAAGTTTCGAAAGACGAGCCTCGATACGAGCTTCGACAACGACAAACGTCAGTTCCCTTTGGATTTTAAGGCATCATTACCCTTACCATTGGACAAAAATCCTATTCTCTACATAAAGCATAACAATGATCCACGATCTCTTCGGCTGCTCTAGGTCTACCCAACCGCCGAATGGTCTCTTCCATCCTGACACGCTCCTCCGGATGGCCATAAAGGTGAAGGATAACCTGGGCCATCACCCCTCCGCTTAACTCCTGATCTAAAATCATTCTCGCTGCACCCACATCAACTAATTTCTTCGCATTCCTCCATTGATGCTGATGAGCCGCATAAGGATACGGGATGAGGAGGGCAGCCTTTCCACAGACTGCTAATTCAGCCACAGTGCTCGCCCCTGCTCTGCAGATGACCAGATCAGACATCCGGTAGCAGGTGGCCATGTCTTCGAAGAAAGGTCTGACCAAGGCATTAAAGCCTTTTGCTTGATAGGCGTTGGATACGAATTCAAGGTCCTCCCTGCCTGTTTGATGAATGATTTTGAGGGAGGATTTTATTCCCTGAAAGGAGTCCAATGCCTCGATCACTGCCTGATTGATCCGATGTGCACCTGCACTTCCTCCGAAAATGAGAAGGGTAAACCGATCCCTCTCCCTTGTCTCTCCCCCGCTCTCTTGCAGACTGGCCAAGAATTCTTTCCTGATCGGGTTGCCCGTAACAATGGTCTTCCTTTCAGGAAAGTATTTCTTCGTTTCTTCGAAGGAGACAAAGATCCGTTGGCAGAACCACTTTAGAATTCGATTGGTCATTCCGGGCGTCACGTTCTGCTCCTGGATAGCCCTCTTCACCCCGAGAAGGAAGGCAGCAAATAGAGTGGGACCGGAGGCATATCCTCCAACCCCAAACACAAGTTGGGGTCGAAGCTCTCTCAGGATCGAAAGAGCTTCAGAGATGGTCATCGGCAGGCTCCAAATCGCTTTTAACTTCTCCACCAGTGATTTCCCTTGAATGGGTTTTGCTTTAATCGTTCTCAGCGGAAATTTCCCTCCCGGTAAAACTTTGGCTTCGATTCCCCTTTCTGTTCCAATGAAAAGCACTTCATTCCCTTTCTCTCTTTCAACGAAGGCCTCAGCAATCGCCATGCCTGGGAAAAGGTGACCGCCTGTCCCTCCTCCGGCAATTACACATCTCATCGTCGTTCCACATGCGTCGAAAGGTGAAGCAGCATTCCCACTCCGACTAAATTGATGACCAATGATGTCCCTCCATAACTGACCAGGGGAAGCGTCAACCCCTTTGTGGGAAGTAGTCCCAGCACCACCCCTATATGGATCACAGCCTGGAGGGAAATCATCAATGTGATCCCCAATGCCAAATAGGCACCGAACCGTTCCTCGAGGGAAAGTCCAATTTGGATCCCCCGGAGAGCTAAAATGAAGAAGAGGAGGAGGATCAGCATCGCCCCGACCAAACCCAACTCTTCTCCAATGATCGAAAAGATAAAATCGGTGTGGGGAGCAGGAAGAAAGAAAAGCTTCTGTCTTCCCTCTCCCAAGCCCAGACCAAAGAGACCTCCGGAGCCAAAGGAGAGGAAGGACTGAATAATCTGGAAACTGTTCCCAGTAGGATCTTCCCATGGCCGGATGAAACTCATCAATCTTTTATAACGATACCCCACGTTCATCAAAAGAGTATAGGCCACGGGGATGGCAATCAAAAAGGCACCGACCATGTAGATCACCCTGGCCCCGCTGACAAAGAGAAGAAGAAAAACCATTACCGTGAGAAAAAAGGCTGCTCCAAAATCGGGTTCCTTCATCACCAAAGCGATGACGAGACCGGAGAGAAGGACCGGAGGAAGAAATCCAAAAGAGAAACTCCGTATTTTCTCCTCTTTTTTTGCCAAGAGGTAGGCGAGAAAGATAATCAAACCCAACTTGGCAAATTCCGAGGGTTGAAAGGAGAAAGATTGGATCTTTAACCAACGCATGGCTCCACCGGCCCGATGCCCGATTCCCGGGATCAACACAGCGATCAGGAGAAGAATGGAAAGGATGAGGATGGGATAGGCCAACCGCTTCAACGTTTCGTAAGGGAAAAGCATCGTCAGGATCATCAGAACAAAACCAATCGCTGCATAGAGGACTTGCCTCTTCAGGAAGTAATAAGGGTCTCCAAAACGATCTCCAGCCATGATGGCGCTGGTGCTATAAACCATCACAATCCCGATTCCTACCAAAGCAAGGGTGGTGATCAAAAGAATAAAATCGAGCCTTCTTTTACCTTTCCCCATAACCCTGTTTCACAATTGCATTCCGTGATTATAGTTTTTTGACCGCTTCCTTAAATACCTTTCCCCTCTCCTTATAATCTTTAAACATGTCGAAACTCGAGCAGGCGGGTGAGAGAAGGACCACCTCTCCTGCCTTGGCCTTTTGATAGGCGAGGAGTACAGCCTCTTCCATGCTTTTCGCCATGACCGTATCCGTCAGACCTCCAAGTTCACGGTTCATTCTCTCTTTGGCCTCTCCAATCAGGACCAGGTGCTTCACCTGCTTTTCAATGAATTCTTTCAGGGAACTCAAATCCCCGTTTTTATCTTTCCCGCCTGCAATCAAGGTCACCGGCTCCGAAAAACTCTGAAGCGATTTGACCACGGAACCCACGTTTGTTCCCTTGGAGTCATTATAGAAACGAATCGCCTTAATCTCCCGGACAAATTCAAGGCGATGTTCCAGCCCTTGAAACCGGTCGAGGACGGTTTGAATCGATGGTTTCGAACAACCGAAGATCCTGGAGGCAGTAAGGGCTGCCATCATATTCTCCACATTGTGAATCCCCTTTAAGGGGGCCTGGGCCAACGAGTATTCTTCTATTTTTTCTCTAAGTCTAAGGAAGATCGTCTGCCCATTCGAAAAAACACCCTCACCCAGCTTTTCTTTCAAGCTGAATAAAACCTTTTTGGCCTTTACCTTCTCTTGATATCGCATCACGATGGGATCGTCTCTGTTGAGAACAGCCAGGTCCCCGGAATTCTGATTCGTAAAAATCCTCACTTTTGCCCCGATATAGTCGTCATAGCTGGAATACCGATCCAAATGATCTTCGGTAATATTGAGCAGAACAGAGATTTGTGGTCGAAAACCCTCGATTCCCTCCAGCTGAAAACTGGAGATCTCAGCGACCAGGATCTCCCATCGATCTTTTCCATCTGCAAAAAGGACCAGGGGCTCTCCTACATTGCCTCCCACTCCAACTCTTTTCCCATCTGCTTTCAGCATTTCACCGATGAGCAGGGTGGTGGTCGTCTTTCCATTGGTTCCCGTGACCGCAATGATCGGGACATGGATAAAGTGGTAGGCCAGTTCAATTTCACTGACGACCCGGACTCCTTTCTGGATCGCCTTCTGGATGGGTTCAATGTTCAGATCCACACCAGGGCTCACCACAATGAGGTCCTGTTTGAGAAACGTCTCTGTTTGATGGCCACCCCATTCTGATGAGAGATCCATCCCTTCCAATTCACGGATGGCTTCCTCCATCTCCTCTTTCGGTTTCACTTCCGCAGTGGTCACCATAGCACCTTTCGCCTGAAGGAATTTTGCTGTCGCGATTCCTGTCCGGGCCAAGCCTACCACTAAAACCTTTTTACCGAAAAGATCCATATTCAGTAACCAGTAACCAGTGATCAGTATTATCAATGGTTCTTTGGAACTATCTTAACTTCAGCGTGCTGATCGCAATCAACCCAAGAATAATGCCAATGATCCAGAATCGAACGATAATTTTCGGCTCCGCCCACCCTTTCAGTTCAAAATGGTGGTGAAGGGGTGCCATCCGGAACACCCGCTTCTTGCGAACCTGATAAGAGATGACCTGGATGATGACCGAAAGGGCCTCCATCACAAAAATCCCGCCCACAATGACTAATAAAAACTCTTGCTTTGTGATCACAGCGATGGTCCCTAATGCTGCCCCCAGGGAAAGAGAACCCACATCACCCATAAAGACCTGAGCTGGATAAGTATTAAACCAGAGAAACCCCAGACCCGAACCCACCAGGGCCCCGCATAAGATGGTCAACTCTCCACTTCCTTTGACAAAAGGGATCTGAAGATAGGTGGCGAACTTGAAATTCCCTGCCAGATAGCAGAAAAGCATAAAGGTCGCACTGGCAATGAGCACGGGTCCAATGGCCAATCCATCCAATCCATCAGTCAAGTTGACTGCATTGGCGGTGCCGACAATCACAAACATACCAAAGAGGATGTACCAATAGCCAAGGTCCGGCATTACTTTCTTGAAAAAAGGAAAGATTAATCTCGAATCATGATCAACCTGGGTGAACAAAATAAAACTCACCACCAGGCCGATGGCGACTTGAATCGGAAACTTGTATCGAGCCCGGATGCCAATTCCTTTCTTATCCCTAAGCTTTTTATGGTCGTCAAAAAAACCGAGGATACCGAACGCCAAAGTGGTCAATAAAACAATCCAGACATATGGATTGGTCAGATCCGACCAGAAAAGGGTGGGGATGAGAATGCCACCGAGAATGAGGCTGCCCCCCATGGTGGGAGTGCCGTTCTTTACCATGTGTCGGGCGGGGACGTCCTCCCTCACCACCTGTTGGATCTGAAAGGTCTTTAATTTTTTAATTAACCAAGGCCCGATGATAAAACTGATGAGAAGGGCAGTTAAAATCGAATAGATGGTCCTGAAGGTAATATATCGGAAAACATTGAAGAAGGAAAATAACTCATGGAGAGAATAGAGGAGATGATATAACATCTGTTATTCTTCCCCCTCTTTCAGGCCCTCTGTGATCTTTTCCATGGCCATCCTCCTTGAACCCTTCACTAATATCCAATCGCCGGGTTGGATCATCTGCCTCAACAGAGAAAGGATCTCTGAATGACTCTCCACAACCCTTGCCCTCTCCGTTGGAAACCCATTTCGAATCGCCGACTCAACGACAACGGGGGCTTCCTCTCCTAAAACCAAAAGGAGGTCGATCGAAAGTTCACTGGCCTTCTTCCCCAATTCTTCATGAGCCTCCCTTGTAATAGGCCCAAGTTCTAACATATCGCCCAACACAGCAATGGCCCTTCCCTTCCCTTTCGCCTCGACCAAGGTCTCCAAGGCGAGCTCCATTGAGTAAGGATTGGCGTTGTAGGCGTCGTTGATCAGGGTCTTTCCTCCCTGGAGAGGAACAACCTCCATCCTCATGGGAAAGGGTTGTAGATTTTCCAATACCTCCTTGGTCCGAGTCACCTCTACTCCAAAGAGGCATGCGACGGCGATCGCAGCCAGTGCATTGGGAACCAAATGTCTTCCCAATAATCGAAGATGAATCTCCCTCGCTTCCTCTTCCAGGATCAGAGTGAAAGAGGTCCCTTCTGCTCCTCTAAGGCGAATCTCTTTAGCCATGACCTCTGCGGGATGCTGGATCCCAAAGGTGATTTTTTGGCCAGGGTAATCCTTCGCCAGGTCAACCACCCGGGCATCATCCTGATTCACCAGAATCCTTCCATCCCTTCTCATCTTCCGGAAGAGTTCCCCCTTCTCCTCCTTTAACCTCTCCAAACTCCCCATGCCTTCGAGATGAACTTTCTGGATGTTGGTGATCAATCCTACATCAGGTTCCGCAATCTCGGTCAGCCTTCGGATTTCACCTGGCACATTCATCCCCATCTCAAGAACCGCCACCCTCTCTTTTTCTGTCAGGCTGAGCAGGGTCAGAGGAACGCCGATGAGGTTGTTCAAATTTCCTTTTGTTTTGAGGACGGGAAAGGTCGTCTCCAGGCAAGCACCGATCATCTCTTTCGTCGTTGTCTTACCGTTGCTTCCCGTTAAGGCCACCACAGGGGTACCGCATTTCCTCCTCCAATCCCGGGCCATGTCTCCTAATGCATCAAGGGTGTCCTTCACCGCGATCACTGCTCTGGACCGATAACCATTCCATCGAATATCTCCAACCTTATCCTCTTGAATCAAAACGCCTCCTGCCTTTTTCTTAAGGGCCTCCAAGGCGTAATGATGGCCATCAAATCGAGATCCCTTCAGGGCGACAAAAAGCTCTCCTTCGGCAATGGTTCTCGAATCCGTAGAAATTCCGTGAAAGACGGCGTTTGTCTTCCCCTGAAGGAGTTTTCCCCCGGTGGCCTTCAAGACCTCTTCAATGCTTAGGATCACTCTTCCTCCAAGGCCTTCTTCGCCTCAATGCGATCATCAAAAGGAAACTTTTTCTTTCCGATGATCTGATAATCCTCATGACCTTTTCCCGCGATGAGCACAGCGTCCGGAGGTTGGGCCAATTGGATCGCCAGGTGAATGGCCTCTCTTCGATTCGGAATTTTTAGATATCCTTTTCTCGATCGCCAGATCTCAATTTCATCGGAATGAATCTCTTTGAAAGGAAGTGAGGTTAACCCCTTCTCCACCTCATCCAAGATGGCGAAGGGATCTTCTGTCCTTGGATTATCCGAAGTGAGAATGGCAAGATCACTGTATCTCCCTGCCACCTTCCCCATCAAAGGCCGTTTTGTCCGATCCCGGTCCCCCCCGCATCCAAAGACAGTGATCACCTTCCCGTTGTTTGGAGAAGCGCTCTCCAAGATACTTCTCAATCCCAACAAAGCCCGTTCCAAGGCATCGGGCGTATGGGCATAGTCTACGATGACATGGATGCCTTTCCGGTTCTCAATCTTCTCAAATCTTCCTGACACCCCCTCCAATCCCTCCACTCCCTCTTGAATGGTTTCTAAAGGAACTTCCATGGCTGTGGCGACAGACACGGCAGCGAGGAGGTTGTGGAGATTGAAGCTTCCGATTAATTTCGAATGGATGGATAGATCACCCCTTGGAGTTCTGACCCTGCAGGAGAGGCCTTCGAAAGAAGAGACCACCTGATCTGCGGTGATATCGCAGGAAGGGCTCATCCCATAACGGATGGCTGGAAGGTTCATTCCTTTAATGATCTCCTCGCCCCTGGGGTCGTCCTGATTCGTCACAGCAAATTTTTTAGGTTTATGGCTCCGCGCCAAGTAATCTGAGAAGAGCTTCCTTTTGCTTTCAAAATATTGATCCAGGGTCTTATGATAATCGAGATGTTCCGAGGAAAAATTCGTGAAGACCACGCCATCAAACTGGCACCCATAAACGCGCTCAAGGGCAAGCCCATGGGAGGAGACCTCCATCACCACATGAGAGGTCCCCTCCCTCAGCATCTCCCAGAGGATTCTCTGCAAATCCAAGGACTCCGGTGTCGTGTTGGGAGCTGGCATTATTTTTTCACTGAACCGGTAATTGATTGTTCCGATCACACCTACCGAGCCCCCCGCCTTTTTAAAAATGGACTCAAGGAGGTAAGTGGTAGTGGTCTTCCCATTCGTTCCGGTAATCCCAATTAGTTTGACTCGAGACGATGGATCGCCATAAAAGGTCGATGCCATCTTGGCCAGGGCCTGACGACTGTTAGAAACTGAAATCATAGTCACTGGAGTAGGGGCACCGCTTGTAGCACCTTTCTGGGGCAGGGTTAGCCCAGACCCACCCATCGGAATTTTTATATCTTCCTCCATGACCACCGCCTCTGCACCCCTTTCGATCACCTCTTCAATAAATTGGTGTCCGTCTACCTCCGTCCCTCGAAGGGCTGTAAAAAGGTACCCCTTTTGGATCTGTTTCGAATGGTAAGCCAGTCCTTCGATCTCTTTCTGAGTTTCTCCGGTGATTTTTCTGACCTCTACGCCTTCCAATAACTTCCTCAGTTCCATAGCGGCACTATATTGGGGATTGAAACTTCAAATAGCAAATGTCTCCTTTTTCGATCACGGTTCCTGGCCTGGGAACCTGTTCCACCACTTTTCCGTTCCCTGAAACCTTGATGATCAGCCCCTTCCCTTCCATCCGACTCAAGGCATTGCGCATGGATAAACCAGTGAGGTCCGGCATCACCACCATCCCCATTCCCTTTCCCACTCTTACTCCTTCCGTCAAGGGCTGCAATCCTGCCATCTCTATTCTGGGAACAGAATCGATTTCCTTCTCCACCACCATCGTTCCTTTTGGAACGACATGGAGGGAAGGGAGGACCTTCTCTGTTATAGCTTTAAATATTGGAGCAGCGACCACTCCTCCATAGTTGTTTCCCTGCGGTTCATCAATGACGACTAAGAGGACGAGCTTCGGTTCCCCGGCTGGGGCAAATCCCATAAATCCACTGGTATAGCAGTCCTCCGAGTAGCCTCCCAATAGAGAATCCACTTTCTGTGCCGTTCCGGTTTTCCCAGCCACCTCATACCCTGCGGGCACGGCTCCCTCCCCTGTTCCCCCTTTCTCTGAAGCCGCCTTAAGGAGCGACGCAACCTTTTTAGTCGTCTCCTCTGAAATGACTTTTCTAACGATCTCCGGCTTAAAGGATTGAACCACCTGACCCTTCTCATCCAAAACTTTTTCTACGACATAAGGTTTCATCAGGAATCCACCATTGGCAATGGCGGAAAGGGCTGTTACCAATTGAATTCCCGTCACAGAGATTCCCTGACCAAAAGAGATGGTGTCGAGCGTCACGGGCGTCCAATACCTCGGGTGGTGAACCATTCCCTTCCCTTCTCCTGGAAGATTAATACGGGTCTTCTCGCCAAATCCGAATGCAGAAATATATCGGTAGAACCGATCTCGCCCCATCTTTTCGCCCACCTTTGAGGCCCCGATATTACTGGAGAGCTTGATGATCTGCTGAAAGGTGAGCCATCCGTGCCTGGAGGTATCGTGGATGGTCCGATCATAAACCGTATAGGACCCATTTTCGCAGTAGAAAGAATCGGAGACCCGAACGACCTGTTCCTCCAGGGCTGCTGCAGCAAGAAAGGCCTTGAAAAGGGAACCCGGTTCAAAGATATCGCAGACAGCCCGATTTCTCCAATATTTAGAACGGTACTGAATAAATTGATTTGGATTGAACGTCGGATAGGAGGCCATGGCCAGGACCTTTCCGGTTGAGGGTTCCATAGCAATGGCCATGCCTCCCTTGGCTCCCCATTTTTCAACCCCTCGACCCAACTCAGTCTCGGTGATATGTTGGATAGATTTGTCGATGGTCAGGACGATATGCCGGTAATGATCTTCTTTCTCAAAGGGGGCTTTGCCCATGGCAATTTCTCTGCCCAAGGCATCTCTGGCAGTCGTCCAGACATGGTTTGCCCCATTGAGCAGGGTATCATATTGGTATTCGATTCCCTCCAGACCTTTCGAATCGAGACCCACGAAGCCAAGGAGATGAGCAGCCAGTTGGGCATTGGGATAGAAACGTCGGTTCTCTTTTAAAAAAGAAATACCAGGGAGTTGAAGAGCCTTGATCTGTTCGACCTCTTTGGGTGAAATTTTTCTTTGAACCCATTCAAAGGGTCGACGGCTTTTCAATCTCTGCTTCAATTCCTTGCGATTGATCTGAAGAATCGGGGCGAGTTCATTGACCGTCTTCTCGATGTCAAGGACTTTTCGGGCATCCGCATAAACCGAATCGACTTCAATGCTCACCGCTAATTCATTCCCTTTACTATCGTAAACCGTGCCACGCTTGGGGACGAGGGGAATCTGAACGTGTTGCTGCTGGGCAGCCAGTTTATAGAGTTGCTCCTTTTTCAGCACCTGGAGCTGAAACATCCTCCCCATAATGAGTACAAAACAAAAAAAGAGGAGGCATGAGAGAAAGATGATCCGGACCTTAAACCAGTTAATGGATTTACTCTTCATCGAATTACGATCACCTGTTCGGGTTTGGGTTTGGCCATTCTCAACTCCTCGACAGCAAATTTTTCGATCCGTGCATAGGATTTGAGCGTAGCGATCTCTAACCGCAACCTCTTGTTCACCTCGGTGAGCGCCTTCTCCTCCTTCAGGGCATTTGAAATTTCGTATCCGAGCCGGATCACCTGTATTCTTGACCAGACATAAAACAAGGAGCCACCGATGAACAAAAACATGAGGAGGGTAAAAAGGATGACGAGATTCACTTTTATTCCTATCGGTCTGGGTTTTGAATCCTCCCCTGTCCAGAGGATCCGATTTCCATTCTTGTTGACGGCCTTAGTCATCTTAAATCCTTTCCGCACACCTCAGTTTGGCACTGCGGGATCTCGGGTTTCTCCTCTGCTCTTCCTCAGAAGGCGTGACAGGCTTTTTGGTCAAAACACGCATCTCCCCTTTTTTTTCGAGGTTTCGAAAGGCCTCTTTAACTATCCGGTCCTCAAGAGAATGAAAAGAGAGGATGCACATTCGTCCTTCCTTTTTTAAAAGCGTCCATCCGGTATTGAGTATTTTTCTCAAATTTTCCAATTCATCATTCACCCTGATACGGAGGGCCTGAAAGGTCCTGGTGGCAGGATCAATTCTCCGAAAATGAAACCGTCTTGGAATGGAACGGTGAATGATCCTTCTCAGTGTTTGAGTCTTCTCGATGGGTTCCTGCCCTCTCTGCTGAACGATGGCCTTGGCAATTCTCTTCGCCCACCTCTCTTCCCCATATTGGGCAAGAGTCTCTTCCAATTCCTCCGATGAAAGCGAGTTGACCAGATCGGCTGCTGTTTGTTCCATCCTTTGATCCATCCTCATATCGAGGGGACCGTCTGCTCTAAAACTAAATCCCCTCTCCTCTTTTTCTACCTGGATGGAAGAAAGCCCCAAATCGAGAAGGATTCCATCAACAGATGACGCGTTTATCAAATCAGGGAGATGAATAAAATTTTTTCGAAATAACTTCACCCTCTCACCAAAGGGCATTAATGTGCTTCTTGCCTCCGTGAGGGCGTCTTCATCCCACTCCATCCCGATGACCACCCCATCCGGCGCGCTCCGTTTCAAAATTTCTGAAGCGTGACCCCCACCTCCCAGAGTAGCATCCACATAAGTACGACCCGGTTCACATCCCAAAAAGGTCATCACCTCTTCCACCATCACGGGAATATGCTTCAAAATTTCAAATCCCATATTCCCTGCCTTTCGGCAGGCAGACAAATCCTAAATACCCAGATTCGCCAGGGTTTCCCTGACCTGGTCAAATCCGCCTTCAACCTGCTGTACGACTTCCTGCCAACGCTCTTTGGCAAATATTTCTATGAATCGTCCTTCACCCACTAATACGACATCCTTTTGAAGATTCGCGTAATCTCTTAAGGTCTGGGGGATGAGGAGTCTCCCATGTTTGTCGATGATGCAATCGATGGCGCTCGAATAAAAATATCTCAGGAATGAACTCATCTCCTTTCTCATGATGGAAAAGGAACCAATCTTTTGCTCCACTAAAAGGTTCCACTCTTCATTGGGGAAAGCAACCAGGCAGCCGTCAAAGTTGGTGATGACCAATTGATCATCATATTTTTTGTTGAGGATCTCTCTAAATTTTGAAGGGATACTGATGCGACCCTTGGAATCTATGGTGTGCTCATACCTACCCCGAAACATCGTTTTACCCCCTCCATTTTAGGAACCTATACCACCTTATCCCACTTTTTACCACTTGGCGATTAGAAATATAATGAAAACTTAAATTTGTCAAGTAAAATTTTATACTTATTTCAATTTTTCCCTTTCTTTCACAAGACCCCTATATCTGTCCAAACAAGGGGTCCCCTACCCCATATTTAGACCCCCTTTTTCTTAATCAATTTGACAAGCCTGTCCAACCTGTCTAAAATGTGCTTTATGGCAGCAGAAACAATAAAAAAGAAGGTGGAAAAACTCCGTGAAGAGATTGAATATCACAACTACCTTTATTATGTTCTTGATCAGCCAGAAATCTCCGATGCTCAATACGACCGTCTGATGAGGGAACTTGAGAAGCTTGAGGAGGAATACCCAGAGCTTCGATCCCCAAACTCACCCACTCAAAGGGTCGGCGCCCCTCCCTTAGAAGCCTTCGAAATCGTCAGACATACCTTTCCCATGCTTAGCCTCGCCAATGCCTTCGACGAAACAGAGGCAAGGGATTTTGATAAACGGGTGAAGAAGTTTTTAGGAACCTCCGACGACGTGACTTATGTCGCAGAGCCGAAACTCGATGGATTGGCGGTTGAACTTGTTTATGAACGGGGACAATTCCTTGTAGGCTCCACACGTGGTGATGGAGTCAACGGCGAAAACATCACCCAGAATCTCCGAACCATTAAGACCCTTCCTCTTCAATTGATTCGAAAAGAAATTCCAGTCCCGGAGCGATTAGAGGTTCGAGGTGAGGTAATCATACAACTGAAGAAATTCAAGGAACTCAATCGAAAAAGAGAGGGGATGGGTGAACCTGTTTTTGCTAATCCAAGAAATGCAGCAGCGGGGTCGGTTCGGCAGCTCGATTCAAAGATTACGGCAGAGCGACCTCTGGAAATTTACTGCTATGGCCTTGGAGAGGTTACTGGTAGGACCTTTAATACCCATTCTGAAATCCTCCAGACTTTTCCCAAGTGGGGGTTGAGGACGAATCCTTATATTCAAAGATGTCAGAATATCGACGAAGTTTTGAAATATTATCATAAGATGAATGAGAAGAGGGAAACTCTTCCCTACGAGATTGATGGAATTGTGATCAAGGTGGATCGTCTCGATCTCCAGGCAAGGCTCGGTGAAATCTCTCGAAGTCCGCGCTGGGCACTGGCCTTCAAATTTCAACCCAAGCAGGAAATCACAAAGATATTGGATATCATCGTCCAGGTCGGGAGGACTGGAGCTCTTACACCCGTGGCCGTGATGGAGCCGGTGAAAGTGGGAGGCGTTGAGGTCAGCCGGGCCACGCTTCACAATCAGGATGAAATTGATAAAAAAGATGTGAGAGTGGGCGATACAGTGGTCATTCAGAGAGCAGGAGATGTCATCCCTGAAGTGGTCCAGGTGATTATTTCAAAACGGAAAGGAATAGAAAAAAAGTTCAGGATGCCATCGAAGTGCCCAGTGTGTGGAGCAGAGGTCATCAAAGAGGAAGCCATCCACCGCTGCATCGGTCTGGACTGCCCTGCCCAATTGAAAGGACGGATCAAACACTTCGCCTCCAAACGAGCCATGGATATTGAAGGCCTCGGTGTGAAGCTGACCGATCAATTGGTAGACAAAGGATTAATCAAGGACGTAGCAGATATTTACTATATCAATAAACAAGAACTTATTGAATTGGAGCGCATGGCGGACAAATCAGCACAGAACATCATCGACGCCATTGAAAAGAGCAAAACCAAACCCTTATCAAAATTTCTCTATGCCCTTGGCATCCGTCACGTAGGGGAAACAACTGCAGAAGATTTGGCACGTCAATTTCCACGTCTGGACAATTTCTTTCATCTCTCAGAAGAGGATCTCAGGGAGGTGGAAGGGGTAGGACCTGAAGTGGCGGCGAGTGTGCATCAATTTTTTGGAGATAAGAAAAATAAAGAATCCATCGAATTACTGAAGAAGGCCGGAGTAAAGGTGATTGAGCCCAAAATAAAAGAGAAAGGGAGGCTGGCAGGCAAGACCTTTGTCTTTACGGGAGTCCTCAAAACCTTTGGAAGGGATGAGGCACGAAATCGGGTGGAATCAATGGGTGGGGTGACGGCTTCGAGTGTCTCAAAGAAAGTGGACTTCGTGGTGGTAGGTGAAGACCCGGGCTCCAAGTTCGACAAAGCCAAGGAATTGGGAATTAAAACCCTCACTGAAGACGAATTTAAAAAGATGATCGGATAAATTTAGGATGTCCTTGAAAAGATGAACCCGTCCCTGATTTCTTTGATCATTCTTCTAATTGTGACATGCATCTTTGGCTGCCACCCGCCGCTAAAAAAAGAGGCGCAGCAGCCTGAGGAATTTCTCAGGCAGGTTCGCTTCTTTCTTCCCGAATTTCATGACGACATGGATCGTGACTCCCTGATCATCGCTATCCAGAGAAACCTCGAGTACCTGAATCGCCTCGCATCTGAAACCGTATTTCACTATGGGCCCCATGATTTTACCTGCCGGGAAGTGCGGGAAAGCCAAGAGGCTTTCCTTGAACTCCTATCAAAAAAGCTCAATGCAAAACAGCTTAGCAGAGAGGTCAGAAAGAAGTTTCAGGCTTACCGGGCCACAGGTCGGGGTGAAAACGAGTTAGTCCTTTTCACAGGATATTATGAGCCCATCTATGAAGGGAGACTTGCTCCTGATGAAACCTTCAGGTATCCCCTGTACCGTCGACCCGATGATCTGATAAGAATCGATCTATCCCCATTCAGTGAGAAGTTTAAGGGGGAGAGCATCGTTGGGAGAATCGAAGGCAAAAAGATTCTCCCCTATTACTCCAGGTACCAGATCGAGGTAGAAAGAGTGTTGAAAGGTATGAACCTTGAAATTGCATGGCTGAAAGATCCTCTTGACGTGGCTTTTCTCCACATCCAGGGATCAGGCAGGCTGAAGCTCCCCGACGGGAAGGTTTTATTGGTTCACTACCAGACCTCCAACGGCCGACCCTACCGAAGCATTGGGCGGTACATGATCGAGAAGGAATTTCTCAGCCGTGAAGAGATGTCCATGCAGGCCATAAGGAAGTACTTGACCGAAAATCCAGGAGTCCTCGAAGAAGTTCTCAACTACAATCCATCGTACATCTTCTTCCGACAGGTGGAAAACGGCCCCATAGGCAGTATTGATGTCCTTCTAACCCCGGGAAGGTCAATTGCCCTCGACTCCAGGATTTTTCCAAAGGGTGCTCTTGGGTTCATCTCATCCCAGAAACCCCTCGTCAACGAAAAGGGGGAGTTAACTGGATGGACTAAATTCTCTCGTTTTGTCTTAAACCAAGACACAGGTGGGGCGATCAAGGGAGCGGGAAGGGCGGATATCTTCTGGGGAAGCGGCCCCTATGCTGAGTTGGCCGCAGGACACCTGAAACATGATGGGGAACTTTACATCTTGATCAAGAAACCCTAATCAAGGTAGCCTTTCCTCTTTTAATTAGGTCCAGCAAAAAAATGGCGAATCTGCACTTCTTACGATTATTCAGATAAAAATTCTATTGCCAGTTTGTTAAACTTCTCTGGGTGTTCTTCGTGAGGGGTATGTCCGGCTTTATCAAAGATCACCAACTTTGATCCCTTCCAAAGATCATTTAATCTTTTTGATCGATCTAAGGGAACGGCTTTATCCTCCCTGCCGTGAATAATCAGAATTGGAATACTCATGTTCGCTAAAAGGTTGGCCTCCTTTTCGACATAAGGCTCTTTTAAGACATGGCGAAGAATATACATGATTCCGGCATAAGACCCTTTAATGCAAAGCGGCTGCAAGACCTCTTTGCAATACTCATCGGTGACTTTCCCTCTGTCGTAGAACCAAACAGTTTTAAGATTGTTCCTCATCAAAGCATCTCCAGGAATGGCATTCATAAATTCACCGACAAAAGGAAGTTGATAAATCTTGCCGATCGTCGTCATCGGGTAAGGGATAACGGCTGGATCAACCAATATGAGACGATCAACCCTGTCGGGAAAATGTGCTGCGACATAAACTGAAATCCCTCCGCCCATGGATTGGCCTATGAGAGTGGCCTTTTGGATATTCAAGGCATCCATGAATCCAACGATCTGTTTTCCGTATCGGTCGAAACTGTATTTTTTCCCCTTCAGCCTTTCACTATAGCCCCATCCCCAGAGGTCAACGGCGTAGACCTTAAATTTTTCAGCCAGAGCATCGATATTCTTCTTCCACATGACCGTATGGTAGAGGAAACCATGGATCAGGATGACAGGGGGCCCATCCCCTGCCTCTACATAGTGGACCTTTTTACCACCTACAGCAACAAATTTCCCTTTCGCAAGTTTTTGGATAGCCTCCTCGTAGGTACAGGTCTCCTTGGAAGTGATTTGGGGGAGAACAATGATGATCAATGCCAATGCAAAGACAATAATGAATAATGTGACGAATAATTTCATGGTGACCTCCTCTCATGTGATGGTGGCCAAATCCTTCTCGGTTTTCTCGACCCAGCCGTCGGCGCCGCATTCTTTGAAGATTTCTATGGCTTTGGCGAGATTCTGCCGGGCTTTTAATCTATCGCCTTTTCGTCTGAACAACTCTGCAAAAAGGGCATAATCTTTTCCAAGGTGAAACATCATACGATTTTTTTGGTCTGCCTCAATGGCTTTCTGAATCCAATGTTCTGCTTCAGATATATGTTGATCATCAATGTTCAGCAGAATCTCTACAATATATCTTTGAATCCAGCCTTCGATTACTTTTACCTTATTATTTCGTGAAAGGGCATACAAAGAGTCTAAATTCACATCTCTCTCTTTATTCATCATCTTTGATCTTGCTAAACCTACCTTTGCAAGATTCGCCCAGGATGGATAAGATCGAATTTTGTCTAAAACCCAAATGCCTTTTTCGTAATGTTCTTTGGATCTCTGGAAATCTCCTGTTTCGAAATAGTTCTCTCCAAGGTTAAATAGTGAAAGCCCATTCCATGCATGGTAATTGATCTTTTCGCACAATTCGGCCCCTTTCAACAAATGTTTTTGTGCTTCCTCTAATAATCCCTTTCCATAACAGGAAATTCCGTGGCTTGTATACCCCAGCGCTTTGGAATAAATATCCCCACTTTCTTCAGCAATGCGAAGAGCCTCTTCGGTGGTTTGGAATTGCAAATCTATTTTTCCATTCTGATAATAAGAAAAATAAGATAGGGCACTTTTCATTGCTGCAATCCCCCAAAGATTTTTTACTGCCAAATTGACATCAATAGCTCTTTGGAAATAGTTTGTTGATCTTTCAAATTCGCAGTTAAAACCTAAAGCACACCCCAACCAGAAGTTTGCTAAAACTGAAGTAATAATATCTTTTACTTCCTCGGATATCTTAAAAGCTTTTTCCAAAGCTTTAGACGCCTCTGGATAATTTTCTTCCACAAAACAATGGTATGTGCCAAGTATTGTGTATATCTGGGAAAGCCTCCTCTTGTAATCATGCTTGATGGCCAAATCAATAATCGGGTCGATGGCTTCTTTTGCCTCGATATGATAGTCCAGTTGAGTCATATAGAGCCCAAGAGCCGTCCTGGCATCGATAATTTGTTTATCTACTTCATCTGTCCGGGGTAATCGTTCAAGTGATGTTACCCTTTTGTTTGCAAGGGCAATCGCATCATTTAACGACGCTGTCTTTTCAGCCTTCCTGCTCGCCAGCCTTGAAAATTCACCCGATTTTGAATAATTCTCACTCAAAAAATAGTGCTCAGCCAAAACTTCGTAATGCTCACTTAAACTATCTCTGTACAATTCTTCGATAGCATTCCCAATTTCCTCATGAAGTTTCTTCTTTCTCTTGTCCAAAATCGAGCCATAAACCACTTCACGGGTCAGGGCATTCTTAAAGATATAATTCGATTGAGGGTATATACCTCTCTCATAAAGAAGCTCTGAGTCCTTTAAGGCTGAAAGATGTGAGAGCAATTCTTGTTCCAGGAAGCCCATTACAAGATTTATCAATGGATAGCTGAACTCCCTCTCGATGACGGATCCTGTCTGAAGCACCTCTTTCGCCCCCTCAGGCAGCGAATCAACCCTCGCCATGATTATATCTTGTATTGTAGATGGAATGGTCAGTTGATGGATATCTTTGGATAAACGATATACATTTTCTTTTCTTTCTATAACTTTTAGGTCTTTAAGGGATTTTATAAACTCTTCGATGAAAAAGGGAACACCTTCTGTCTTCTCAAGAAGCAACTCCTCAAGAGCCCTTTCAATCTCCTTTGTGCCCAAAAGGTGGTTCACCATCTCAAGGCTCTCCCGGTTGGAGAGCCGGTGCAAAGTTAATTGACTGTGATAGGACTTAGCGCCCCAGGTGTGCACAAACTCAGGACGGTAGGTGAATATCAATAAAACCCTTGACCCCGGTATGCTCTCTAAAAGGTTTTTGGCTACATCCTCCGAGCTCTTATCTAACCAGTGGAGATCCTCAAAGGCTATGACCAAGGGCCGTATCTCCGAACCTTTGAGAGTGATCCGCTTTATTGCCTCAATTATCCTATCTTTCCTTGCTTCAGGACTCATGGAAATCTGATCAATACCACTATCTTTGACCGATAGAAGCTCCAGAAAATAAGGGAGGGTTGAAGTTTCATCGATTCCTATCAATTTCAATCCCATTTTGACTTTTTCTCTGATCTCTGAGTCCCCTTCTCCTTCCTGTATATCGAAGTTTGACTTCAAGATGTCTATGAAAGGATGATAGGCAACACCCCTACTGTAAGAGAAGCACCTCCCCTCCAAAAAGGTCACATCCTCATTGGCAACAGCTTTTCTGAATTCATATAAGAGCCTGGATTTGCCAACCCCTGCTTCAGATACGATGGAAAAGGCCTGACCCTTGCCTGCCTTAGCCCGCTCAAAACCATCCAGCAAGAGCTCAAGCTCTCGCTCCCTCCCGATAAAGGGAGTTAAACCCCGCTCAGCACTAACATCAAACCTTGTCCTTCTGGTACTCGGGGCGATCACCCTATAGACCTTGACCGCCTCTTCCTTCCCTTTAACCTGCTTTTCTCCCAAAGCCTCAAAACGGAAGAATCCCTCGGTAAGCTTAAAGGTATCCTCAGTCACAAAGGTGGTACCTGGCTCTGCCAATCCCTCCATACGGGATGCCAAATTCACGGTGTCCCCCACTGCCTTGAACTCAACCCGTAGGTCATTGCCCAAAGTACCAACAACCACGGGACCCGTATGGATGCCAATTCGCATCTTGATGAGATGTATTTTGCTTTCGCTCATGAACTTGTCACTGAACTTATTTATCTCACGGTGGATGGCTAATGCAGATCGAATAGCTCTTTGGGAAGCATCTTCCAGAGCAATAGGCGCTCCGAAAAGAGCCATAATCCCATCACCAGTTAGTTCGTTAACTGTCCCTTCGTAGTCGTGGACCTTATGGATAAGGATTTCATAGACCTTGTCCATAAGGGAGTAAGCTTCCTCAGGACCGAGCTTTTCGGTAAGTCCTGTATACCCTTCCATGTCACAGAACATCACCGTGACCTGCTTACGCTCGCCCTCGATCCTATCTCTTTGGGCTAAGATTTTTTCACTTAATCCCTGGGGAAGGTAACGCTGGATTTTGGTCAGTTTCTCATCAAAGGAGAGTTCTTTGAAAGATCGTTCTGAAAAAATAATTGTTATTTTATGCCCACATTCACTGCAAAACTTACTACTGAGTGGATTTATCTTACCGCATTCTGAGCAGGCAATTTCCAACTTACTGCCACACTCGTTGCAGAATTTGGCTTCTCCAGAATTCTCAAATTGGCATTTTGGACACTTCATTCTGTTCCCCTGAATCGCATGAATCTAAATAAATTGGATGTCCCTAATTTTATTCAGCTGGCGGAAGGGTCTTCATCCAAAACGTCTTGCTCTATTCCTATAAGTCTCCTGTACTGAAAAGATGGTCATCCTTGATACGTTCCTCATCGATTAGCATCTGTTCCATGAGCAGGCATACCCAAAAACTCACCTATGATACGTAGTACAGCATCCGCATCACCAAAGAAAGGTGGATGAATACTTCCCTCTAAAGGAACGAAGCGAGAGTCTGGAATCATAGATGCCATCTCCCTCCCGAGATGGAATGGAATAGCCTTGTCACCCTTACGATGAATCACCAAAGTAGAAACACGTAATTTGGGGAGAAGGTCTGTCACATTAAGATTGTATGTAAGATCTAACAATTTTGAAGCCATTTCTGCTGTAGCCGCCTCACGTTGTAATCGGGTGAACCATTTGAGGGCAGAAACATCACCTCCGGGTAGGAATATGTCGGCCAAGGTCTTGGAACCAACACCCCAGGCGGAACGAATCAGGGATGAAAACGACTTCCTAAATTCCTCTGTAGTTATTGCCTCACCCCGAGCATAAGAATCGTATAAGATTAGATGTGAAACGCGCCTTGGATACTTAATTGCATAAGCGATGGAAACGGGACCAGCACAAGAAAATCCAAACAATGCGAAACGTTTGAGCTTGAGATGGTCGACAACAGCTTCCAATGGGCGAACCTCTGACTCTAAGGTAAAATCTGTCCTGTTCCGTTCGGAGAGGCCACAGCCGTGTTTATCGTAAAATAGAAAGGTTTGATTACGAGTTCCTTTCTCCAGATAGTCACGTGCGGATGGATGCTCCCATTGCAACTGCAAATGACTGACCCATCCCGGAGGAATAACCAAAAATGGTCCCTGACCTACCATGGAGTAAGCGATGCGGACTCCATCAACGGTGGTGCAGAATTTTATTTGTTGCCCTATAATTTCAGCTGGAGCAAATGTTCCGGACTCAATCAATACTCGATAAACCCTCACCGGCTTTGCAATATTTTTAACAGTTTGTTCGCCCAGATACTCGTAGCTTAATCCAAGTTTATTCTCAACTTGATCGTAAGCTGTTCCTGAGATGCAGATCCCTCCGCCATCAGCCAAGCTCTGAACCCGAGCGGTGACATTTACTCCATCACCGTAGATCCGCTCCCCCTCCTCAATTACATCCCCAAGATTGATCCCAATTCGAAATTCCATCCTGCTCTTTTCAGGAAGCTTAGCATTCTTTAGTTTGAGTTCCTTTTGGATTTCCACTGCACATTGCACAGCCTCTACGACACTAATAAATACAGCCAAAAGATTATCTCCAGGAGAATCTACGACGCGCCCTTTATGCTGCTGGATGAAGTTAGCCATGATTTCTCTATAAGTGGTTAGAGTCCGGATGGTCTCAATTTCATTCTCCTCCATGAGGCGGCTATAACCTTTAGCGTCTGCACTGAAAATGGCAGCAAGCTTACGTTTAACTTCTTGGCTGTTCATTAAATTCACCCCTTAAAGGTTCTTAAATTGGAAGAAAAGAACATTGAAAAAAATGTGAACCCGTCCTCGATTTCTACACTTATGAGATTGTAGCCAGCTCCTCCTCGTATTTGTCGACCCAGCCGTCGGCGCCGCATTCTTTTAGGATCTCTATGGCTTTGTCGAGAGTCTCCTGGGCTTTTAATCTATCGCCTTTTCGTTTGAACAACTCTGCATAGAGGGCATAATCCCTTCCCAGGTGGAACATCATTCGGTTCCCTTGATCCGGTTCGATGGCTTTCTGAATCCAATGCTCTGCTTCAGTTATATGCTGATCATCAATGTTGAGTAAAATCTCTCCGATATATCTTTGAAAACAGCCCTCGGCTGCTTTCACCTTATTATTTTTTGAATGGACATATAACGATTCTAAATCCACATCTTTCTCTTTATTCATCACCTTGGATCTCGCTAAAGCTACTTTTCCCCATCCCACCCAGGAAGGAAATAATCTATTGCGCTCTAAAGCCAAAATCCCTTTTTCGTAGTGTTCTTTAGATCGCTGGAAATTTCCCATTTCAAAATATGTATCTCCAAGGTGATATTGTGCAATAGCGTCCCAGGCAGTTAAATTGATCCTTTCACAAAATTCGAGCCCCTTCAATAGGTATTTTTCAGCTTCTTCGAGCAACCCTTTCCCGTAACAGGAAGTTCCGTGACTTACGTACACTATTGCCTTTGAATAAATATCCCCGCTCTCTTCAGCAATCTGGAGGCCCTCGTTCGAAGTCTTGAATTGCAGATCTATTCTTCCATGGTACCAATGAGAAAAGTAGGCCAGATTACCCTTACTTATTGCAATGGCCCAAAAATTTTTTGCTGCGACATTAATATCAATAGCTCTTTGTAAATATTTAATTGCTCTTTCAAATTCGCAGTTCGCCCCTAAAGCATATCCAAACCAGCTACTTGCCAAAACTAAACCAACAATATCTTTTATCTCTTCTGATATTTTTAAAGCCTCCTTAAAAGCTTTAAATGCCTCTGGATAATTTTCTTCTCCAGACCAATAGTATGTGCCAAGGATGGTGTATATCTGGCAAAGTCTTCTTTTATAATCACGTTTGATGGCCAAATCAATAATTGGATCTATGGCTTCTTTGGCCTCAACAAAATAGTTCATTTGGGCAATATAGAGCCCAAGGACCACCCTTGCATCAATAATCTGTTTTTCAACATCCTCTGTCTGAGTTAATCTTTCAAGAGATGCTACTCTTTTCTTTGCATAGGCAATTGCATCATTAAACGAAGCTGTCTTCTCAGCTTTCCTGCCTGCCAATCTCGAATACTCAGCAGCCTTTGAGTAATTCTCGCTCAAAAAAAAGTGCTCAGCCAAAACTTCGTAATGCTCACCTAAATTATCTTTATATAATTCCTCGATAGTGTTCCCGATCTCCTCATGAAGTTTTTTCTTCCTTGTGGCCAACATTGAATCGTAAACCACCTCACGGGTCAGGGCATGCTTAAAGACATAACGGGATTGAGGGTATATGCCTCTCTCATAGAGAAGCTCTGAGTCTTTTAATATGGAAAGATAGGAGAGCAATTCTTTTTCAGTGAAGCCCGTTACCCGACTTATCAATGGATAGCTGAACTCCCTCTCAATAACGGAGCCGGTCTGAAGCACTTCCTTTGCCCTTTCAGGCAGTGAATCAACCCTTGCCATGATCACATCTTGGATGGTAGAGGGAATGGCGAGTTTCTGGATATCTTTCGATAATTGATATGCGTTCTCTTTCCTCTCTATAATTTTTAGGTCTCTAAGAGATTTTATGAACTCTTCGATGAAAAATGGAACCCCCTCTGTTTTCTCAAGGATCAACTCCTCAAGAGTCTTTTCAATCTCTTTTGTCCCTAAAATGTGGGTCACCATCTCAAGGCTTTCCCTGTTAGAAAGCCGATGCAGAGTTAATTGATTATGATAAGACTTTGCCCCCCAGGTGTGAACAAATTCAGGGCGAAAGGTGAATATCAATAAAACCCTTGATCCTGGTATGCTCTCTAAATGGTTTCTTAATACGTCCTCCGAACTCTTATCCAACCAGTGAAGGTCTTCAAATGCCATGACCAGAGGCCGTATCTCAGAACCTCTTAGAACGATGCACTTGATGGCCTCAATAATCCTATCTTTCTTTGCTTCAGGGCTCATGGAGATATGGTCAATACCACTGTCTTTGACCGAAAGAAGCTCCAGAAGATAGGGAAGAGTGGAAGGTTCATCAACTTTCATTATTCCCAGGCCTCTTTTGACCTTTTCTCTGATTTCCTGATCCCCCTCTCCTTCATGAATATCGAAGTTTGACTTTAAAATGTCTATAATCGGGTGATAGGCTACACCCCTGCCGTAAGAAAGGCACTTCCCCTCTAAAAAAGTTACATTCTCGTTGACAATAGCCTTTCTAAATTCATATAAAAGCCTGGACTTTCCACAACCGGCCTCAGACATAATGGAAAACGCCTGACCCTTGCCTGCCTTGGCTCGTTCGAATCCATCCAACAGAAGCTCAAGCTCCCGCTCCCTTCCAACGAAAGAAGTAAGCCCACGCTCTGCACTGACATCAAACCTCGTCCTTCTGGCACTGGGGGCGATCACCTGGTAGACCTTTACAGGCTCTTTTTTGCCTTTGACCGCTATGGGACCAAGAGATTCGAAACGAAAAAGCCCTTCGGTCAGCTTGAAGGTCTCTTCGGTCACATAGGTTGTTCCAGGTTCTGCCAACCCTTCCATCCGGGAGGCTAAATTTACCGTATCTCCTACTGCCTTGAACTCCACCCGAAGATCATTACCCAGTGTACCCACAACCACAGGACCCGTATGGATTCCAATTCGCATCTTGATGGACGGCATTTTCTTTTGGTCTTTAAGCTGATCGCTGAACTTATTTATCTCACGGTGGATAGCTAATGCAGATCGAATTGCACGCTGTGGAGCATCCTCAAGGGCAATAGGTGCCCCAAAAAGAGCCATAATCCCGTCACCCGTCAGTTCATTAACCGTTCCTTCATAATCATGGACCTTATGGATGAGAATTTCGTAAACCTGATCCATCAAAGAGTAAGCTTCCTCAGGACCGAGCTTTTCGGTAAGTCCCGTATACCCCTCCATGTCGCAAAACATCACCGTAACCTGCTTGCGTTCACCCTCGATCTTGTCTCTTTGGGCGAGGATTTTCTGGGTTAAATCTTTAGGAAGGTATCGTTGAA
>DCVM01000131.1 GCA_002327985.1 Syntrophaceae bacterium UBA2188
TCCACTTTTGAAGTTTAAATGACAAGTATTCCCACGGGGTTGACTAAAGATATAGGGCATTGTATATAATAGCAAATTTGTTGATAAATCCCCGTTTGAAATTTTAGTGTTTGCGACTCGAAACCAAGCGGGACATTGAATCCGGCTGGATTGATTTTAGAAACTAACCCCACTGCAGGGAAGTTGGGGATTTTTTCTAACGGGGTAAAGGTACTGGTTTGGAAGATCTTGTCACTGTTATTCTTGCCGCTGGAAAAGGGACTCGGATGAATTCCGACTTGGTGAAGGTTCTTCATCCCCTACTGGGACTTCCCATGCTCTCCTATCCCATTGAACTTTCCTTGGATGGGATCAGGGCAGAAAAAACAGTCGTGGTCGTGGGATACCAGGCGGATCGGATCCAGGAGAGATTTAAAGACCTTAAGATTGAATTTGCACTTCAGGAGGAGCAACTCGGAACAGGCCATGCGGTCTTACAAGCCGCTCCATTTTTTCATTCATTCAGCGGGACGGTCCTCATCCTTTGCGGGGATGTCCCCCTGGTGAAGTTGGAAACCCTTCACTCTTTTATTGGGATGCATAAGGAAAATGAATCCGTACTCTCTGTACTGACAGCCATCGTCGAGGAACCTCTTGGCTACGGTCGTATTCTCCGAAGCCTGCAAGGTTGGTTGGAAAGGATTGTCGAAGAAAAAGATGCCTCAGAAGAAGAAAAGACCATCCGGGAAATCAACACAGGCATATATTGTGTCAAAGCTCCCTTCTTAATGGAAGGGTTAAGAAAGATTGGGAGAGAAAATGCCCAGGGGGAGTACTATCTTACCGACTTGGTTGAAATTGCAAAAAAGAATGGTTTGAGGTGCGCTGCCCATATCGTAGCCAACCCAATAGAGGTGATGGGCATCAATACACGGATCGATCTGGCAATGGCCAATGAAGTGCTCAGGCAAGAGAAGATGGGAGCGTTGATGCTTTCCGGTGTGACGGTGGTCGATCCTAAAAACACTTACGCAGAAAAAATGGTGGAGGTGGGGAAAGATACGGTCATCTATCCCTGCTGCATCCTCCAGGGAAAGACGAAGATCGGGGAGCATTGCGTCATTGAACATAACTCAAGGATTTTGGATTCCATGGTCGGAGATGGAGTGACGATAGGCTCGAACTCAGTCATTATAGAAAGCCAGGTTGAAGATCAAGCCTCCATCGAGCCTTTTTCTCTTCTAAGGTCTTTGAGTGAGGTTCGGGGAAAACAGAAGCCTATCAAGGGATGGAGCCCAAAGGTAGGGCACCGCCGTCAAAAAATACGAAATAAGAAGGAATTGTAATTTTCAATTAAAAATGAGGGGCTACGTATGTGCGGCATAGTGGGATATATCGGTCACAGAGAAACAGCAAAGGTTCTCATTGAAGGGCTTAAGCGACTCGAATATAGAGGCTATGATTCGGCAGGCATTGCCATCTTCCATCAGGGCAAGGTCGAGATTCGAAGAAAAGAAGGGAAGCTATCAAAATTGGAGGAATTGATTGGAGGGGAGACCTTTGATGGGAAGGTAGGGATTGGTCATACTCGATGGGCGACCCATGGGAGGCCATCGGATGAGAATGCCCACCCCCATAAGGCAGGCAGGGTGGCCGTGGTTCACAATGGCATTATTGAAAATTATCTTTCCCTCAAAGAAATTCTAAAAAGCAAGGGGCATGTTTTTACCTCTGAGACAGATACAGAGATCATCTCCCATCTGATCGATGAGTTTGCTCAGGAGGGATATTCCCCCCTGGAAGCAGTAAGGATTGCATTGGATCAGATCAAAGGTTCTTATGCACTTGGAATTCTTTTTGAGGGGGATGAGGAGTGCTTGATTGCAGCGAGAAAGGAAAGCCCCTTGGTGATCGGACTTGGGGACAAAGAATATTTTATAGCCTCGGATGTCCCTCCGGTTCTTCCCTATACTCGGGACTTTATCTTTATGGATGATGGCGAAGTGGCCCTTCTCTCCTCTAAGGGGGTAAAGGTTTTCAATACCAAGGGAGAGGAAGTTTCGAAAGAGCCGAAGCGAGTCAACTGGAATTCCTTGATGGCTGAGAAGGGTGGGTATAAACATTTTATGCTCAAGGAGATCTTCGAACAGCCCAGAGCTGTGATTGATACCATCCGGGGCAGACTCTCAAAAGAGAAAGGCGATGCCGTCCTCGAAGGGGTCCGTTTTGCCCCAACCGTTCTGGAGAACATGCGACGGATCAACCTGATTGCCTGTGGCACCTCTTACCATGCGGCCCTCGTTGGAAAATTTCTCATTGAAGCGTTCTGTCGCATTCCCGTGGACGCAGATATCGGTTCTGAGTTTCGGTATCGAAATCCAATCATTGGAAAGAATGATTTATTTGTGGCCATTTCCCAATCCGGAGAGACGGCGGATACACTGGCGGCCTTAAGGGAAGCAAGGCGAAAAGGAGCAACGACTTTAGCGATCTGTAATGTCGTGGAATCAAGTCTGGCCAGAGAGGCGGATCATGTAATCTACACCCATGCGGGCCCTGAGATTGGTGTGGCTTCCACCAAGACCTTTTCCACCCAGTTGGTTATTCTCTTCCTTCTTGCCCTTCGAATGGGGAGAGCATTGGGTGTTCTCTCCTGCGAAGGAGGGAAAACCTTGATTGAGGAATTGGTCAGAATTCCACACCTCATGGAAGAAATGCTAAAAACATCAAGTCAAGTAGCAAAGATCGCCAGGAAATATCTCCAAGCTAGGGATTTTCTCTATCTTGGAAGGGGGATCAACTACCCGATTGCATTGGAGGGAGCGCTCAAATTGAAGGAAATCTCTTATGTCCATGCAGAAGGCTATCCAGCGGGGGAGATGAAACATGGACCCATTGCCTTGATCGATCGGGAGATGCCGGTCGTTGTCCTGGCCACCCAGAATGATGTTTATGAAAAAGTGATTTCAAATATTGAAGAAGTCAAAGCAAGGGAAGGCAAGATCATTGCCCTTGCCTCCACCTCCGATCGAGAGATCGTCCAAAAGGTGGACGATGTGATCTTCATTCCCGAGACCCTTCCTTCTCTCACCCCGATTCTCCTCACTATTCCTCTTCAACTCTTGGCCTACTATACCGCTGACTTCAAAGGCACGGATGTGGATCAGCCAAGAAACCTGGCCAAAAGTGTAACCGTCGAATAAATCAAGAATCATTGCAAATTATAAATTGTAAAATGCAAAGTTAACATTTAGAATAAAGTGGTTCCTAAAATCTTGCACTTTGTATTGCTCATTTTGCATTTTGCAATGATGTTTAGATAGATGTCTTTACTCAACGATCTCAACCCTGTTCAACAGAAGGCGGTTTTGGAAACGGAGGGTCCACTCCTGGTTTTTGCGGGGGCAGGAAGTGGTAAGACCAGAGTTCTGACCTACCGAATGGCCTATCTCATCCAAGAAAAACGGGTACCTCCCTGGAACATTTTGGCGGTCACCTTCACCAATAAGGCGGCTGATGAGATGCGGGAGAGGGTGGAAAAACTTCTGGGGGGGTCGGCCAGGGGCACGTGGATCTCGACCTTCCATTCAGCCTGCGCCCGCATCTTAAGGCAGCATATCGAACGCCTTGGTTTCCAAAAAAATTTTGTCATCTATGATGGTCAGGATCAGGAGCGACACCTCAAGACGATCATGAAGGAATTGAACCTTGACTTCAAGATGTTCCCGCCCCGGGCCATCCAGTCCGGGATCGAGCAATTGAAAAATGAAGGGATAACACCTGACCGATATTCTCCAAACCCTTACAATATCTTTCAGAAAAGGCTGGCATTGGTTTATCAACGCTACCAAGGAGATCTGCATCGAAATAATGCCCTGGACTTTGGAGACCTCCTCACCTTTGTGGCGATCCTTTTCAGACGCTTTCCAGAGGTTCTTCGGTCTTATCAGGAACTGTGCCGTTATGTGATGGTGGATGAATTTCAGGATACCAACCTGATCCAATACCAACTCATCCGACAGATGGTCGAGCGGCATCATAACATTTGCGTGGTGGGCGATGATGACCAGTCCATCTATCGTTGGAGAGGAGCCGAGGTAGGAAACATTTTGAATTTTGAAAAGGACTTTCCAGAGGCGAAAGTGATCACCCTGGAACAGAATTATCGCTCCACCCAGAACATTCTCCTGGCGGCCAGCCATGTTGTACAGAAGAATCGGCATCGAAAAGAGAAGAGGCTCTGGACAGAGAATCCGGGAGGGGAAC
>DCVM01000040.1:0-7119 GCA_002327985.1 Syntrophaceae bacterium UBA2188
GTATTGAGAGCATTGCTTTCAGGCACAATCTCTTCTGGGAGACAATCTGGAATCACCCCAAGAATTCAAGATTGAAGGAACGGAGAAAAAATCCAAATATTCTCTACCCCGGGGATGTGGTCTTTATCCCTGACAAGGAAGAAAAGCAAGAGGAGGGTGCCACAGAACAAAGGCATCGATTTAGACAGAGAGGGGTCCCTGGAAGATTTCGCCTTCGATTGTTGGACGATGGCCAACCCCGTGTCAATGAATCTTACACATTAGAAATAGACGGACGACTCTTATCTGGGACAACAGATTCCGAGGGTAGACTTGAACATTCCATACCGCCAGGAGCAAGACAGGGAAAGCTCATATTGATGCAAACCAACGAAGAATACCCATTAAATTTGGGGGGAATGGACCCTATTGACGAGGTGAGTGGTATTCAGGCACGTCTGAATAACCTTGGGTTTAATTGCGGGGAGGTAGATGGAGTTTTAGGACCCAAAACACGGGCTGCCATAAGGGAATTCCAGAGAAAGTTTGGTTTAACAGAGTCAGGTGAAGTTGATGAGGCCACTCGCGGGAGGCTTGTTGAAATCCATAGTTCCTAATATCATGGTCCAACAGTAAAGGATACGCATTTAAAAAATAAGAGAAAGCCAAATGACAGAGGAGATTTATGATCCTTGGAACGTAAATGTCACGATTTATCCTGAGACATATGCTCATCGTCTCGGTATAACGACTGGCTCGGAAGGGAGAAGGAGAGATGAAAGAGGTTCCTGGCTTCCTACCGTGGTAGCCACTGTTGCAAGAGACACGAGTTGGCCAAACCCAGAATCTCGAGCATTGCGGGATAGAGTTGTTCAACGTTATCAGGGAATAGCGCACCCAGTATCACGTACGGCTGAGGCTACATTGGATCAAGAACCGGTGAGATTCCTCTTTATGGACTGCGGTCGATGGGGAGGAAGTTCGAGATATCCGCAAAATCGACACTTCGGGCTTGTAAGAGGAAGATGGGTGTTGGTTTGTGAGTTTCGTCCAAATCAGAGTGGAAGCGTAGCCTCTTGTGACAATAATGGTCTCATTGATCAATTTTTGCAGCATCTGTGCACTGGCGGATCTTCATGTTCGATCATAAGGCGGAAATTTTGCCGCTATGGTCCGGATGAAATATACGAAAACAGTCCTTTATATCTCTTTCTGGGGGATCTCCATCTCCCAGTAGCAAACAGCATGCCCCCTGTAGGTGGGGGAGTTCGACATGAGCGAGGGAGCGTTTATCATGGTGAAGTTCTCGAGAGATCTGTTGACGAGCGTTATATAGATAATGACGAACCTGCTATGGGAAGAATAGTACGTGATATTGAGTATCAACCCCGGGAACATTCGAGTTACCAATGGTATGGCTACCATTTATCAGGGGACATCTTTGAGGAAGCGGAAGAGGACCTTTCCCAATTTTTAACGAAGATTGAAAACTTTCGACATAGAAATCGAATCCATTTGATTCAGGTTGGAGATATGTACGAGGTTTGGTTGGGTTTTGAAAGGTATTTCAGCGAGGTGAGAGAAAGGTCCCAGGTCGTACTTCGGGGAGAACAGGTCAGAGGTATCACTGCATCACAGTTCATTGAACATTGGGTAGCGGCCGTAAATAATACAAATCCAGTGGCTAATAGATTACACAATCTGGATGTTCAGAAGACATGGATCTGGGGTAATCACGACAATTACCTCGCTTGCCTTCATCCAAACATTCCTGCACGTCAGGTCAATTTTAGTGGAAACGGCATATTTGCGGAACATGGTCACCAAGGAGATGAATACAATCGGGACGGAGCCATCAGAGGTCATGATATTACACAAAGTGTTTTTGTGGGGAGATTACCCTATTGGAGAGAACTTGATCCCAACAGACGTCGTCATTTCATCGCTTTTTCGGCATTGCGATTCTTAGCCCAGAATGATTTTTACATCTATGTGATGGCTCATACCCATAGCCCATACCTAACAGACGTGAATGTCTATATACGGCCTGGAAGTGCTCCAGAACCATCTACGATGATGATGTATCATTTGTAATTGGTGTCAAATCTTTCAATTTGACAAAATAATTACTATACAGGAGATATTACAGGATATCGCATTCAGTGAGGCCCATAGTAAGCAAATAAGTCTTCAATGTCTGACGGAACAGGGCTTTGTAGTATTTCACCAAGTCTTTTATGCAAAAGCGTGGTAAATAAAAAATAATTTTTTATAAAGGAGGTAACGAAAATGGCTCGCTGTATCTGTTGTGGGAGTAATGTTGATATTATCGCTCGTCTCACCCATCAGGCCGGTTTACCGGCTGAGGTTTCAGCAGAGCCCATGCAAATGCTGATCAGCAGATATATGTTGGACTTCGGGGTCAAATCTTTCGATTTGACAAAAAAACGGGCAGCCACGTGTACCGTTTTAATTGGAGGTTAGAGCATCCAATGCCCAATTACAAAGTCAAGCAGGGGGATTGTCTTTCAAGCATTGCTGCCAGGCATGGGCTTTTCTGGGAGAAGGTCTGGAATCACCCCAAAAATTCGAGACTGAAGGAACAAAGGCAAGACCCCAATATCCTTTATCCCGGCGATGTCGTCTTCATTCCGGATAAGGATAAAAAAGAAGAATCCGGCGCCACCGAACAGAGACATCGCTTCCGAAAGAAAGGGACGCCCGCCAAATTGCGGTTGCGACTGATGAGGCCACCCGATGATCAACAAACCGAAGAACCTCGTCAAACAATCGAACGTGGACGGGGCGGTCGTGATCTTACGATTAACAACGAACCGCCGCCCGAGCCACGGGAAGATGAGCCTTGGGCCAATGTGCCTTATGTATTGCAAATTGACGGTCAAATATTAGGGGAAGACCAAACAGATGGCGATGGCCACCTTGAAGTGCAGATTCCGCCAAACGCACGCGAGGGACGATTGATTATAGAACCTGGAACAGAGCGAGAGAGGATTATTCCTCTGAACCTTGGGCACTTAAATCCTGTCGAGACCGTCAGTGGAATCAAGCAACGCTTGCTCAATCTTGGCATCCCTTGTGGTGAAAACAACGAGCAGGAAACACCCGAATATGAGGAGGCTGTCCGTGAGTTCCAGGCCAAACATGGTCTTGAAGTGACGGGCAGGGCCGATCAGCAGACGAAGGACGCAATCCGTGATGCGCACGGATCATAAGGCCGTGAGCGACTATCAGGGCACCTTCTAAGGAGTGAAGCCAAATGCCGCATCGAATCAAAGTCATCTTTTCCCGGGTTCATGTCATCAACTCCGGCGACGTTGGAAACTCCGGTAATTACTACTTTGACGCCTCAATCGGCGGCCAGACGGTTGGAAACCGTGAGGTCTTCGATGCGATTGAGGACCGACACTTCGACCTGGATGTCAACAGGTGGTCCCGAATTGTTGATGTTGATTTACCGGCGTATTCAGCCGGGGTGGATATTAGCTTCCAGGCCTGGGATGAGGACACGTTTGTGGATGACAGGTTGGGCGCTGCCATCCGGGATACCATTCGCCCGCCCTGGAGCCAGAGATCGTTGCGATATCCAACGAGTTACTTCATTCTTGAGGGAAGAGTGGAACTGGAGATCGGTGGGCGATTTGGCGTACATCCGGGCGATGCTGTTTTCATCTGCCGACAGGAGAGTGGTAGTGCCTCCTACAACACAGTCGGGGGTGTGGCCCGTCGGCTGCGTTTGGAAATCCACCCGGTGCTGCCTCTCCCGACCACAGGGCTGCCCACATGGCCAGGCAGAACCGCTCCCGGTCCTCCTCCTGCTCCCGGTTTGGGCGGCCCAACTGCACCAACAGCCGCCCATTGGACCGCTGTACCTCCAGAACCTAATATCTTCCCCAACCCGCCCGTTATTCCTATCATCGATCCTGCCAACGCAACGGTTCGCACAGCGGCCCGCATTGAGGTCACGTACTACAGGCCGGGTGAGCTAAATTTCACTGACAATGATGCTCGTCTGGTTTGGTCACAGCAGCCTGTGTCAGGCGGCGCACGAGTTGAGTTTGTCGGTGAACCGCGGGGCCGTCGCGTCTTCCTCTACGGCACACGTGCGGGACAGGTCCGATTGGAAGTCCGCTTTGAAGGGGCTCTTCTGGCTCAGTATCGCGCCATTGTTCGGGAAATCCGAACCCTGCGTTGCCGGTTTAACATCCTCAATGGTCCCAGACCTGCCTCGCAACCGAGCGCCCGGCCAGAGGATGTCCTTCGCCATGTGGCAGTCGCCAACCTGTTTTTGAGGCAAATCGGCCTGGAACTGACACGCGACACAAATCATTCGGTTAACAATGGTGCCCGCATTGCAAGAGATGGTGGAAATATCATTGACGGAGTATTCCGCATCAGCGTGGCGCAAGGCTGGACTAGAGGAATAAATGGCAATGCTTGTGACCGCGCCGTTCGGTTGAATTACCGCAATGCACCGGCTGGTCAGCCCCCTGTGCTTAACTTCGCCTATGTTCACTCAGATGCAAACAACGGTTATGGTGCAGCCTGCTACTATCCGGATTCTAAATTGGCTGTTGGCCTTGCTGTAGGCGCGCGCCCAACCATTCAGGATAATGGTTCTCCTTCCAGTTCCTGGGCAACTTCGACCAACAGCACAAATGTAACCGGAGGTTCTGGAGTACCTCCAGATGCAGCCGCAGGCACAGCCACGATGACCCTGATCAGCCGTCGCCGTCCCACCAACCATGCGCGGCTCTTCGGAATGTATGTAGCTGGTGACTGTGGAGATGCTACTAATCCTGCGAATGATCAAGTCTACGGGCTTGTGATCGCCCATGAACTTGGGCACATGCTCAATTTGGGGCATCGAGTTGAGCGTCCAGATGCAGCTGATCCCTCTGGTTTCATAGCAGGAGGGATATTTGTAGATGGCCTTACCTACCCCGACCCTGAAAATGTGATGAGGTGGGGGATTGCGGCCAATGTTAATCAGGACTTTGACATTCTCCAGGCCCTGGCGGTCTGGGAAAGCCCAATAGTAAATCCGTAGGCATCATTCTAGTGGCGGTTGCCTACACGGTTGAGGAGAGAGTGATGGAGAATCACCTTCAGATACTCGGATCATCGTCAGACCCCAAAGCCCTGAAAACTGCAGCCGAGCATCTAGCCGCCAGTAGACAACCCGAAGACCATGCCGCACTCAAACCCTTTCTGGCCGATCCCGCATTTCTGGGCCGGCTCAATAGCCCCAATGACTACGACCGCCTCCGACCTAAGCATCTACGTCTCTGGTGGATCCTGGATGTCCTCAGCCGAAACATTGCCCCGAGCGCCCATCGGGTATTGGTGGAACTGACTGCTATGCCAGCCTATAACGACGACGAGAAGCCTTCGTGTGCAGACCTGCTCATCCAGGCCTGCGCCCGGATTCGACCCGCCCCACCAGAAGTGGTGGCTTATTGGGACAGACACTGTCGGCCTGATGACGGCTATGCCTCATTGACCATTGAAGCCCTGCTGGAGAACAGTTCACCCCCAGCCCTGGCTCTGCTGGAGAAGAAGATGGCTGAGCCTGGTCACGAAGATGATACTAAGATGACCTGGATGCACAAGAGCATCCTACCTCGCCGTAATGACCTGGCTGTGCTCCAGTGTTGCTATCGTATGCTGACCGGCACTCTGCCTTCATCGCTTCGGTCGGCATTGGTTGAGACCTTGTTCGATTACCGACCAAACGAATGGTATACGGCCCGGTCACCGGTTGCCCGACCTCCCCGTCACTTGATGACCGATCCTGCAAAGGATGAATTACGAAAGATCGGTGAATTCGCCCTGAAAAAGATGAACTTAAAGGAGGATCTCAGAAAAAAAGTGAAGAAAACACTGGAGGAGATCAAGGAAAAACAATAAAAAATACCGAATGTAAAGGAGGTAACGAAAATGGCTCGCTGTATCTGTTGTGGAAGTAATGTTGATATTATCGCTCGTCTCACCCATCAGGCCGGTTTACCGGCTGAGGTTTCAGCCGAGCCCATGCAAATGTTGATCAGCAGATATGCCTTGGAGAAATACGGGCTCGCCCTTGAAACGGTTGCCTATGGGGGCTGGGACTGGGATGTTGACTGGGATGTCTGCTACCGGTGTTATGTCTTTTCAGGGGCGGAACACTACTTTCCCTTTTCAATGTGTCCTCAGTTCAGGTATTGAGGGCAATGGATCGGAAATAAAGATGGGGGATCGCCGTTCTAAATCTCAGGGAGAACGTTGGGCACCCTTTTAACCTGCCTCCTTAAGCCTCTTTAAATCCGTCAGTGGAAAAGGGGTCAAATCTTTTGATTTGGCAAATAAATTTCTTTTAGGTATCAGTTGACCATGGCAAGACAGTTAAGGGGGTGATCTTGACAGCCCTTTAGAATGTAGTGTATTGTAATACAGGAGGTGCGTGATGCGTTCAGTTCTTTCCATCAGCTTACCCGAAAAGACTTCATCTGACCTTGAGAAGTTTGCCAGGAGCACAGGCCGATCAAAGAGCGATATTGTAAAAGAGTCTATCCATCTTTATCTCTGGGAAGCACAATTTCGTAAGTTGCAACGACGCCTTAGTGCCAAAGCAAAGAAACGCGGCATGGTGAGCGAAGAGGACGTATTGAAGGCCGTATCGTGAGAGCCGTATTTGATACCAATGTATTGGTGGCTGCCTTTGTCGCAGAGGGTATCTGTTCGAAACTATTGACGCGGGGCCGGAAAAAACAGTTCCATCTGATCGTTTCCCCAGTGATCCTTCAAGAATTTGATCGTGTTCTGATCAAGAAGTTCTCTGCCACAAGAAATGAAGTCAAGGGTGCCCTACAGATCGTTTCAGAAGCAATTCATAACATTGTCCATCCTTCGCAATCTGTGCAGTCGGTTTGCCGAGATCCAGACGATGAGGCGATCCTGGCTTGTGCCTTGGAGGCGAGGGCGGATTATCTTGTTACAGGTGACATGGATTTACTTGAGTTGAAGGTTTTCAAGGGAATTCGAATTGTAACTCCTCGAGATTTCGAGCTCCTTTTCAATGACTAAAGATAGGAATTAGGGGTCTTTTAATTTAACAAAAAATTAATAGGCATGCGTACAGTT
>DCVM01000040.1:7142-34350 GCA_002327985.1 Syntrophaceae bacterium UBA2188
GAAGTTTATGATTGATGAGATGGAGGTTTTAAAGATTGTTATAACCCGTTTAGAATCGGCTGGCCTTCATTATATGGTTACAGGCTCAATCGCCGCCAATTTTTATACTACGCCGAGGATGACCAGAGACATCGATATAGTGATTGAGCTGGGAGAGAAGGATATAGAGAAGTTTCAATCCCTCTTTTCTGGTGACTTCTATGTCGATCAGGAATCCCTAAGACATGCCTTTTATGACAAAGGAATTTTTAATATCATCCATACCGAAGGGATTGTAAAGGTAGACTTCATCGTCAGGAAGGAAACGGAATACCGTAAATTGGAATTCGAACGAAGAAGAACCATCCTGTTTGAAGGGATAAGTCTTAATGTAACTTCACCCGAAGATCTTGTCCTCTCAAAGCTCTATTGGGCGAAAGAGAGTCTTTCAGAAATCCAGCTTAGGGATGTAAGAAATCTTCTAAAAACGACCCCTGACATGGATTGGGGGTATGTCGAGGAATGGGTAAAAAAACTGGGATTGGATGAGGTTTTTAAAGAGGCGAGGAAGTGAGAGATACCAGTCCGAAAATCGAAAGCCAGTTTGTAGAGATGACGATGAAAAGAAGTGGCCAGGAGAGATTAAAAATGGGGTTTTCAATGTTTAACCTGGCCCGCAAGCAAGCGATCGCATCCATCAGAAGGAATAAACCTTCTATTAGTACGGAGGAAATAAGGAAGGAACTATTTTCCCGTTTCTATGGAGAGGAATTCTCCCCTGAGGATCAGGAAAAAATTCTTAGGCAGATTGGAGGTCTTAGCGAAGAATAAACCTCCAGAGAGAAAAAGGGGTCAAATCTTTTGATTTGACAAATGGATTCCTATTTGGTATTAGTTGGCCATGGCGAGACAGTTAAGAGTTGAATTTCGTGGTGCCCTTTATCATGTGTTAAGCAGAGGGAACGAGAGAAATCCCATCTTTAAAAATGATTCTGACAGGCAGTTGTTTGTCAAGACCTTGGAGGAGAGTGCTGAGCTTGCAGGGGTAGAGGTCATAGCCTATGTTCTGATGGATAATCATTATCACATGATCATAGGGACGCCCAATTCAAATCTAAGCCATTTCATGGGGCATTTTGGTCTCACCTATACAGTGAGGTTTAATAAAAGACATGGTAGAAGTGGCCACCTATTTCAAGGCAGATTCAAAGCCGTTCTGATTGAAGAAGACCCTTATCTTATGGTCCTGAGCAGGTATATCCATCTCAATCCCACAAGGACGAAAGGGTTGGTCGATACGAGAGCGGAAGAGAAGTGGAGATATCTTAAACGTTATCCGTGGAGTACCCTTCCTGGTTATATAGATGAGAGGAAAAAGTTAAATTGGATTCGATACGAAAAGGTGATGAATTATTTTAGAGGAGAGAAAAGGTCATCCAGGGCAGCCTATAAAAGTTACGTGATGGAAGGGCTCAAGAGTACCCTTTCTAATCCTTTTGATGAAGTTAAAAGTCAGACGCTATTAGGGAGCGAGGAGTTTGTTGAGAAGATAAGAAATTATTTCGATAGAGGGGAAAAGATAAGGGAGTTACCCGCTTTAAGGTCTTTAAAAAAGGTCTTAACAATAGAAGAGGTTCTTACGGAGGTTGCCAATTATTTTTGTATAGGAAGAGAGAGACTTATCTCTAAGAGGGGCAAGGAGTTTAGACAAATAGCCATGGAGATGGCTTATAGGCACACAGGTAGTAGCCAGGAAAAGATCGGGAAGGCCTTTGGGGTAGACTATTCTACAGTGAGCCAGAATCGGGGGAGGTTGGGGGTTCGGCTTAAAGAGGATCGTAAATTATTAGGATCTTTTAAGGGGATCAGTGATCAATTGATCAATTTGTCAAATCGAAAGATTTGACCCTCTCAACAGCTATGCAAATTGCTCTTCAAGAATTGAGCTCTGGGGAAAGTTATCGGGTCAGCTTGCCATGTTTGGTTGGCCGCGGGATGGAGGTTGACCTGTCCCTTTCCGATCCAACCCTTTCAAGGCGACACGCTCTCATCGGAGAAACAAACAACCAGTTGTGGATTCAGGACCTTCAAAGCTCCAATGGCGTTTTTATCAACGGCAAAAAGATCGACGACAAAACCTTTTTCAAACCGGGGGATTCAATCCAACTGGGCCAATTGAAGTTTCAGGTCTCCCAAGCCGAAGAGGGGGCGCTGGAACAGACCGTCATCTTAAGCTCTCTTGACGCCAACGTGGCGTTTCCCTTAGATCATCAGAGGTTAGAATTGATCTACGATATCACCACCGAATTATCTGAAAATCAGGACCTGACTGCCTTGGGGGAAAAGATATTTTCAAGATTCAAGAAAATCTTCAACCAAGATCGAGGATATATCGCCTTATTCCAGGAGGATGGCTCTCTCAAACCGATATGCATGGACCCTGCTTTGAAATCGGTTCCAATCAGCCAAAGCATCCTCAACCGATTGTTTCAGAATGGGGAATCATTCCTGCTATCGGACGCAATGAGCGAAGTTTCCCTGAGGGAGCATGAAAGTGTCATCGGATTAAGGATTCGGTGCGCTTTATGT
This sequence comes from Syntrophaceae bacterium UBA2188, assembly GCA_002327985.1. GTDB lineage: Bacteria > Desulfobacterota > BSN033 > BSN033 > UBA1163 > UBA1163. Next base: position 9,711 of record DCVM01000040.1, read on the forward strand.
GCCCCCCTGATTTACCGCAATCAGATTTATGGTGTCATTTATATGGATCGCAACATCCCTGGAGCTTATCAGCAAGCCGATCTCACCCTCTTGAAAAGCATCGCCTCTATCCTTGCTCCCATTATCGAGAACACCAGGCTTTGGTCGGACCTGAAAAGGCAGTATTCCAGTGCGATGGAGAGCTTGAGGAAGACACAATCACGGTTGATTAATATGGAGCGGGCAGCGGCTTATGGTCGCCTGGCCCAAGCCATGGCTCATGAGATCAGGAATCCGTTGATGGTCATAGGAGGTTTAGTCAGGAGGATAGCCCCATCCGAATTAGAAGGGAAGAAGAGCGATCAGTTTAAAGTGATCATGACCTCGGTAGAAAGGATTGAAATGGTCCTAAAGGAGGTGGACCATTTTGTGAGCCTTCCACCACCTCAAAGAAAGTTGGTCAAGATGGATCGGTTCATCCAAGGAGCCATCGAAGGCCATGATCTGGAATGGCAAAAGTTCGGCCTCCGTCCCCGTCTTTCTGTCAATACCCCCCATTTAATGATTCCCTTGGATTCTGATCTCTTTAATAAGGCCCTTTTTTTAATCTTTAAGGAAATCCTTGCAAGCGGTTTCCAAGCCTCCCATTTCAACATCATTATGCAGGATTCGGATAATGAGCTTGAAATTCTCATCGGTGATACTGAAAATAGGCAATTCTGCGAACTTTTCGATTCTGAGTTACAGTGGAAGCCATCAACTCTTAGTCTCTATCTGAACGTTGCCCATAAAATTATATCGGACCACGGTGGAAAACTACTTTTAGATCCATCGGCACATTCCGTGTTTCCAATGATTATCAAAATCCCAAGGGACATGAGGGGTCAAATCTTTTGATTTGACAAAAAGGAGGAATCCAGAAGCAGAGAAAATTAAAAGGATGTTTGAGTTAAGGGAAACGATAAAATTTTTGCATATATTTACATTATCTCCGATAAAGAAAATGTCATCTAACGAATTTCATTGACATTATGGCCATGATCTCAATATAATTGGAAAAGTCAAATTTCTATTTGGATAGCGATTCTATGACTTCCTTTCAACCCAAACGATTTGGCAAATACCTTCTCGTGGATAAACTTCCTCCTGGAGGAATGTCCCAACTCTTTAAAGCCAAGATCACTGGTGTTCAAGGTTTTGAGAAGCTCATTGCCATCAAGACCATCCTGCCCCATCTGTCGGGCGAAAAAGAACTGATCACTTCATTTATCGACGAAGCCAAGCTCGCTGCTCTCCTCCATCATCAGAACATCGTCCAGATATACGATTTTGGAAGCATAGAGGATACTTACTTTATTTCAATGGAATACCTTTTTGGTCAGGACCTTCGATATCTATTAAGAAAATCCAAGGAAAAAGAACTCCCCCTCAGCCTCGAATTCGCCCTTTACATTGCGTCACGAATCTGTGCTGGGTTGGATTACGCGCATAACCTAAAAGATTTTCAGGGAAGACCTCTTAGCCTCATCCATAGAGATATCAGCCCTCAAAATATTATTGTCACTCATGAAGGTGAGGTAAAGATTGTCGATTTCGGAATCGCCAAGGCCGCCCGTCGGACCACTGTCACCCAAGTAGGCATGATCAAAGGGAAAATAGCTTATATGTCTCCGGAACAGGCATCTGGTAAAAACATTGATCATCGTTCAGACATTTTTTCCACTGGAATACTCCTCTATGAGATGGTGACTGGCAAACAAATGTTTACAGGGGCAGATACCTTACAAGTCCTTGCTAAAGTGAGCAAAGCAGAATTTGAGCCTCCTGAGGTGGCTCAGAGCGGTCTGCCCTCCAAGGTCTATGATATTCTCCATAAGTCTCTCAAAAAAGAGAGTGAAGATCGTTATCAATCAAGTGGTGAAATGTTGGCCGATCTGGAAGAGTGCATGTTTCAGCTCAACATGAGGCCGACCAATCGTGGACTCTCCCAGTATATGAAGGAACTTTTTAAAGAAGAGATCGTCCTCGAAGGAGAAGCCATGAAGGAGGCGGTCTGCGTGACCGAAGAGGAAGAAACTCCACCCGAGCAAGCAGAAGAACCAGTAGAAAAATTGGAAGATGTAAAAGAGAGGCCCATTGAGAAACCCAAAACAAAGAAACACGGGCTCCTCTATGGAATCGTTGGAGCTGCATTGATCATCCTTGTGTTCTTTCTGGTTCTTTGGCTCAGAGGGAAACCTGTTCCACCACCCCCTCCTGATCCACGGCAGGAGGCAAGGACGTTACAAACCCAAGCCGAAGGGGTGATGGATAAGAATCCTGAGGAGGCAAAGTCTCTATTGCTCAAAGCCATTCAATTTGATCCCAAAAGTGTGAATGGGCATTTTCAACTTGGCGTTGCCTATATGAAATTGAAGGATTATTCCAAAGCCATTGAGGCCTACCAGAAAACAGCAGATTTAGATCCTCATTTTCCGTCAACTTATTTTAATCTCGGTTATATTTATGCGATTCAGAAAGAATTTTCAAAAGCAGAAGAAATGTTTAACCGTGTCGTGAGCCTGAACCCTCCTTATCTTGATGAAGCACTTTTCAATCTTGGGATGGTTCAAGAGAAACTGGGGAAGAAGTCACAGAGCATCGAAAACCTTGAGCACGCCCTTTCGGTCAATCCCGGCAACGAGAGAGCGAAGGTTCTCCTTCAAAAATTAAGAGGGAAATCTTGAGGGAATGTATGAAAGACTATCTTGGTTTTAAAATGGGTTGGTTGGCTTTTGTGCTCATCGCCGTGATCATCTCTACGGGTTGCCCTAAAAAAACCCATCCGCCGGAGGCTCCTCCCACTAAACCCTCAGAGGCACCCCCTGTTTCCACTGGTCCCAGGGAACCATCCCCTCCTTCCCCAAGGTCTGGGCCACCTTCGGTTGAGCCTGCACCGTTTCCAAGTGATGAAGGCCCTTCTTCTTATTCTCCTCCTCCTTCTCCTCCTACTGTAAAGCCTGCTCCACCCGGAGAGACTTATTTTACCCATACGATTAAATGGAGTGGCGAAACATTATGGATGGTTGCTCTCTGGTATACCGGTCATCGCAGTCACTGGAAAGAAATTTCTGAGGCCATGACCCGGGTCAATCCGGATGTGAATATCCATGTCATTCGTATCGGAGATAAAATTCCTATTCCAGAAAGTTTGATGAAGACTCGGGAGCCTATGACAAAAGATTTTGTTGAAAGTTTCTACAAACCAAAGGAGCCTCCCAAGCCCACACCTCCTCAAGAACCTGATCTTTTTGGCCCGAAAGAAAGGCTTAAAAAGGAGCAGTAATTCTTCAAGGATGGTTTTCCAAATGGGTGATATGATATCTCCGATCCTGTCTCAAACCTCTCCTCCTGAAGAAAGAGATTCCTCTTCTCCCGGTTCTCTTTTTATTAGGTTCACTGCAATCATGGGACTCCTCATCATTTCTATCCTTCTCTTCACCACATTCTTTTTCACGAAAAAGCAAGAAGATCTTCTCTTTCAGGAAAAAGTGAATAGCAGGAAAATGACACTCAGCCATTTTGCTCATCAGGCGATTTCGCCTCTTCTTGAAAATGATATTTTAAGCCTTAATCTGCTGATGAAAGAGGTGAAAGAGAGGAAGGAACTCCTTTATGGTGTCATTGTGGATCCAAAACAGATCATTAAGGCGCATACGGATCCTGCCAGGATCGGATTAAAATTCATGGAATTGGAAGATGCAGAAACCATCACGAAAGATGGGAGAACCGTTTCCTCCACCTATCTTCTTCCTTCCGGGATACGCGTTTTGAACCTTTCTCAACCCATCCTGTTCGTCAATAAGAGCTTAGGTTCGATCCATCTTGGTTTCTCGCTGGATCTCATCAAAAATGAAATCAAGAAAGAAACCTCCTCTTGGTTAAAGACGCTCCTTCTCTTCAACCTGGTCGTCTTTATGATGGGGGCGGGTACGGTCCTTTTTTTCAACTGGAGAGTCAAGCATCCCTCTTCCAAAGGAATTTGGAGTCTTTGGGAAGGTAGAAAAGAAGAAAAGAAGCCGGGTTGGGATGACGCCTCCACATCCAAAACGTTGCGGGATCAGGCCACTATTGTCTATGCAGGAATTAAAGATTTGGCCTCTTACAACAATATTAAGGATCCGGAAAAAATATTGGAAGATATTAATGAATGTCTCTCCATTGTGACCTTTAATATTTTAAAACATGGAGGCTACATCGCTAAAATCATGGGCGGTGCGGTCATTGGAGTGTTTAGAAGTTCTCCTCTCAAAAAAGACCATACGGTTAGAGCCATCAAATCGGCTGCGGCGATCCGCCAAAGTTTAAAAAATGCTAAAAATGGCAGCCAAAATCGACTTTTTGATAAAGTGGGGATCGGAATCACTTCTGGAATTATTTTATCGGGGCATACCGCTTTTTATCCAGAAAAAAAATACGATTTTATCGGTGAGATCTTTAGGCTCACTAAATCTTTATATATGATGGCTGACCCTGGAGAGATCATCATGAGCAAGGACGTCTATCAAGCCGTCGAGAATTTGGTTACCGTAGAACCTCTTCCCCCTTTAGAGATGGTGCAGAAGAGAGAGGCATGGGAAAACTTTCGTTTATGCAATCTTACTGAGACAGAAAAATATGACTAAGACATTATTATTTGTAATCGTTTTCATTCTGTCGGTCCTTATGATTACCAGTTGTGCCACCCTTCAACCCACCCCTGAACCCACCCCCGTACCCCAACCTGAGCCGAAACCTGCAATCCAGCCTACCATCGAGCCTTTGCCTCGGATCGAAACCCCTGTTAGAGAGTTTTCTGACTTTATCGCTGTGATCGCACAGTTAGGGGATTCCTTTTCTTCTTTGGCCTCCAAATATTTGAAGGACCCCTCCCTGGATTGGTTCATTTCTGAGTTTAACGGGATCACTTCTCTCAAGCCCGGGCAAGAGTTGATCATCCCTCTCCATCCTCACGGGAAAGGTGGCTTAACGCTTAAAAGTTATCAAACTGTCCCGGTGATCTCTTACCACAAATTTTCCGAAGATAAATCGGATACCCTGACCGTTAAGAAAAGCGCTTTTGAAGAACAGATGAAATTTTTAAAAGAGAGCGGATATCGGGTCATCTCGATGGACGAGCTTTTTGACTTCCTGGATTTTAAGCGACCCCTACCGAAGAAGTCGGTGGTGATTACGATCGACGACGGTTGGGTTTCGGCCTATGAGATTGCCTATCCTATTTTGAAGAAGTATGGATATCCGGCTACCTTATTTGTATACACGGACCTCATTCTCCCAGGACGGAACTTCTTAAGCTGGGATCTTCTCGCCGAGATGTCCAAGAACGGTATCGATATACAATGCCATACAAAGAGTCATCGAAACCTGGACAGAAGAAACAATCAGGAATCTTTCAGAGAATATTTCGAAAACGTAAAAAAAGAATTGACTGAATCTGCCGAACTGATTCGAAAACGACTCAACAAGCCAGTGAAATATTTTGCCTATCCTTATGGGGACACCAATTCCCTGGTGATTGCCCAATTAGTGAAACTGGGTTACCGAGGAGCATTCACCGTAGAACGGGGGAGCAATCCATTTTTTGTCCATCCTTATAGAATTAATCGTTCTATGATTTTCGGAACCTTTAGTTTGAGGGATTTTGAAAAGAATTTGGCTTACCTAAATGATAAGGAATTGCGTTAGAAAAGGCCTGAAGCTTTTCTGGAGTCAGCGCGTCATGAGGTTGAAACCTTATTCCACAGGCATTATCATTCTTCTGATTCTTGGCTGTGCTTCCCAACGCCCTGTCAGCGAGCCTCCCGTGACAGAACCCTATCCCCCCCAAGAACCTCCGGGTCCTCCTGTCCGTCAAGAAGTTCCCATGGGGAAACATCCCTTTCAGGCAATCCCGACACAGTTTCGATTAAAAGCGATTGAATCGGAAAAGAACGATGAACTGCCTAAGGCCCTTTTTTATTGGAAGGTGGTGCATCGCTTTTCTTCTCAAGACTCAGGGGTTTTGAAAAAAATAAAGGAACTGGAGACACGGATTCACACCGAAGCAGAAAGACATTTCAAAAAGGGGGCGGATCTCTATCAAAAAAGATCGATCCAAGAAGCACGCCGGGAGTTCCTACTCGCCCTTGCCCATCATCCGGAACATCAGCCTTCCTTGTACTATCTCAAAAATATAATAAACGAAACGGATACCCTCTTATACGAGACCAGAGAAGGAGATACTTTGAAAAGCATTTCCCGGCAAATTTATAAAGACCCTGAGAAGGACTTTTTGATTGTGTATTTCAATGATCTTCCTCAGGATGATCCGATCAGAATGGGAATGGTCCTGAAACTTCCGATCATTAGCCCTGTTTGGTTAGCCACACCGGCCTATTCGGAAGAGAAGCCTGACAGGACGAGCTTCACTCCAAAATCCCGTGGCATTCAAACCTCGCTGAAGGATCAAGCGGAAACCCATTATATCAAGGGAGTCCGACATTTTCTCGCCGAAGAACTGGATGAGGCTATCCGAGAATGGGAGGAAACTCTCCGCTTAGACCCGGAGCACCTAGGGGCAAAGAGGGACATTGAGAAAGCTCAGCGTTTATTAAAAAATATAAAAAAACTCCGCTAAGCGCAGAAGATAAATCACCACAACTTTGACAGCTGTGTTTTGTAGAGTTCCTCCCCAGGTACAGACAGGTATCATTCATTTCACTGAAGCGATTGAGTTGGATCCTCAGGGAAAAGTAAAGGGATGATTTCTCCCCTTAGTTATTTCATGAAAATTGGAGGTTTAAATGGAAACGGATCATCTTGAAAAAAGGTTTGGGGTTTTGGCTGTAGAGAAGGGGTTTGTCACAGCAGATCAAGTGGTCGAAGCATTGAGGATTCAGGTGATGGAGGATATCGAAAAGGGTAAACACAGGCTGATCGGTCTCATATTATTGGAACAGGGGTTGATGACCCTACCGAAGATTGACAACGTATTAGAATCCATGGGAAAGGGTTTGCCGTTATTGAAAGAACAGTGAAGAAAACTCAAAGGAAGCCCATGAGCAATGATTTGACAAGACTGGTGAAAGGGTATATGTTGCAACGGATGGTTTTCAAAAAGAATAGAACGGTGGGTTGCTAAAATGAAAGAGAAAAAGGTATTCGGCGTATTGAGCTTTGTTATTATTTGGATCGTCCTCACTTCTTTATCATGGGCAGGGCAGGTGGTGACAAAGGAAGCGAGGCTGTGGGCCAAAAAGGCATTGGAGGAGGAGAAATTCCTTCGCCTTGTTTCAGGACAAAATACAGTGGCCGTCCTCTATTTCCAGAACAAGACAGGGCAACCAGAGTTGGATCCCCTTCAGAAAGGGATTCCCCTTCTGCTCATCACAGATCTTTCCAATGTGAAAGGTCTTCAGGTCATCGAAAGAATAAAACTTCAAGCGCTCGTAGAGGAAATAGGCCTTGGGACTTCTGGGTTGGTTGAATACGATACGGTTCCCCGGGCAGGGAGGTTGTTGGGAGCGAGATGGCTTATCGGAGGAGATATTTTAGGAGGATCCATAGGGATACAATCCAACCTTTTAGATGTATCAGGACAAAAAGTAATTGGCCAACCCATGGTAAAAGGAAATCTCCCAGAATTGTTCCGTTTGGAGAAAGATCTTCTTTTTGAAATCATCAAGTTTTTAAAAATCGACGTCACGCCCGAGGAAGAGAGAGAACTGAAAAAACCCTGTTCCATCCATTTGAACGCCCTTCTTGCCCTTTTTAAGGCAATTCATGAAAGCGATCGTGGGAACTATGAAAAGGCAGCGGAACATTATGAAAGAGCCTTGGGAGAGGATCCAAAAATTTGTGTTGCCAGGAGTGCCCTGGAGGAATTGCAGACTTTGGGTCTAATCCGTGCCAACAAGAGAACCCGTGGTCTATTACGATCATTGAGAGATCGGAGCTCCGTCACGGATCAACTGACTCCGGAGGATTCGACCAAAAGAACGATCCCCCCGGACCGTCAGCCCTCAACTATTCCGGGGAGGGAGAAATAGAGCCCTTCGGGCAAGCCCGTGGTCTTCTGCGAGGGCGGATAAAAATCCCTTTGAGGTAGGATCATGATGAAAAAATGGATTGGGATTTTGCTTTTTCTCACGGTTGTTTTTTCTGTTGAAGGAAGTCTCGCTTTCGATTTTAATGTCAGCACAGGTTTCAACTACGATGGGTGGGATGATACGAAAGACAACAAAGCGAGACAATCTTACATCCCTCTCTGGATGGAGGCTCGCTATAAAGATTTCTCTCTGAGCTTCCTGACAGGGTATGTCCATACACACTTTCATCCAGCGGTCGGATCAAATCGATCATTCGGCCATGCTCTGGATTCCAAGCTCAACCTCTCTTATGAAATGATTGGAAAATTACCCGTGGATGCCCTCATCGGTCTTGATTTCAATCTTCCAACAGGGAAGACCGACCTCCGCGCAAAAGATCAAATTCTTCTCATGGACCCAGACCTCATTTCGATCACTCAATTTGGCGAAGGGTTTAATGTGAATCCAACGCTTTCCCTGGCAAAAGAATGGGGAGGGTGGGTTTTCGGGATAGGAGCGGGTTACCTCTGGAGGGGGAGATATGATTACGGAAATTTGAGGGAGACTTCTACCTCCATCATCAAAATCGAAGACTATGATCCAGGGAATATCTTCATTTTAAATTCTGAAATTCGCTATGACTTTTCTTCTCATTGGTATGGTCGCGTCTTTGGCCAATATGCCTGGTATGAGGAAAGCGAATGGAAAGAATCGGTTAGAAGTCCATATTATAATGTGAACCGTAACCATTCTTTTCAAGAGGGTGAATTTTGGCTACTCGGTATGGGTTTTCATTACAACAGCAAAAAATGGGATGCAGACTTGACGTTACGCGGCCTATTTAGGGAGAAGAATAAACGGGATTACCAGGAGAGGTGGTACCATTTTGATTCATCCTGGGGGGCACTCCTTAAGGTTTATTCTCCTTTGACTCAGGAACTTAAAAATAGTCATGGAGACGAATGGATCGCTGATTTTACCGTGAAGTATTTTTGGGATCACAAGACTTCGATAAAATCCTTTTTACAGGCCCTCTTCTTCTCCAAGAACGAATACCCTTCTTTCTCACCCCATTATCTTGGTCGGCGTGAGAAGTATACCCTTGGATTTAGAGCAACACGAAGTTTCCCACCCTTTCTTGAAGGCGAGGTTTATGTCAAGGGCTTCGTCATGCATGACGGAGAGAGAAAATACCCTTATTTATTTGGGGGCCAAACCATCAGCGAAAGGCATTATAAAGGAATTTCCACAGGATTGATGTTGACCGGGAGATTTTAAGAATTAATCAAAGTTCCTCAGCTGCCTTTCTTGCCGCTTCTATTGATGCAGCCAGGTCGGTTCCCGAGGGGATCTTACTAATTCCTTTCCTAATAGATCCGGTTTCCACCTCTACCAGCCTTAGATCGATACGCATGATCTTCCCATGGACCTGATAGGCTCCAAAAACCATGTATCGAGCCCCCAACATTCTACCCACTTTTAACCGGGTCTCCTCATCCACAAACTTTTCGCTTCCCAAACGAAGCTCTTCGAGCATCAAATCGAGGCGTTTCCTTTCAATCACTTCATCATAGGAACCTTTCTTTTGAAGAGTCTCAATGATTTCAACCATTAAAATTTCCCCCATATCAGGTTGGGCCTTTTTGGGGGAAAAATCTTCAATATACCAGACCGCGATGGTTCTCCTTTTTTCTGTGGTGGAAGGCAAGGAGGTGCAGGAGTTGAGGAGCAAAGCGAGAATGATGAAAGGCATACAAAATTTAAATAATAAGGGTCTCATCACCTTACCCCCACCTCCTCCAATACTTCCTGAACTTTGTCATCTGTTTTCAGAGACCTCTCCTGCTTCAGAACCTTAACATAGCAGAGATCGGGCTCCACTCGCACCACTTCAACGCGACCCATCACCTTGGGGGCAGGTTGATGTTTCCTTCCCTTATAATCAATGGGTTCCTGCTCCTCCAACACATCAAATTTTGTTCCGGAAACCACCCCCCGTATTGAACCGAGATTCAAGATAGCCTGATCTCCTGTCAGCTTCATGATGTAGCCTCTCAACGGATATTTTAAAATCACTGCCTTGAGAATCTCACGATTCAGCTGAAACAATTCTTTCTCTAACGAGATCGGGGAGCTGAGCTGCTTGTTGGTCACATAAGGGAGTGCGGTCGTTTCAGTGTCAATGAGTCTGAGACTCATTAGAGTTTCTTTTGGAAGATAATAGATCGAACCTGTTCCAATCAATTTAGCCGCCATCACTTTACCGAGTCGAAGCAAGGTCTCTTTGTCGGCCAACTCCTGAGCACTCAAATTTAATTCCTGGAGGGTACGTTCAAGGAGGAACCGATCCACCACCTTGACCCTCCCTGTCTCCTCAAGGAGCTTTCCAAGTCGAACCATCATCACCAAGGAAAATCCATCCCTTTCCGACAACCCACCTCTCTCTTCAAAGTCGACAAACGAAAGAACCATCGGCCGGGAGGTCCAGAGATCTTCTGTCTCTGGCTTGATCGACTTCTGGCTTCGAAACCTCCCAGCAATCTCCTTGACTAATTGATCAATCCTCTCCCTTCGCTTGGTATCTTTCTGGACGTCCAATATCTCCTGAACCCGTTTTGCCAAGACCCCTGCGAAGGTATCGGCTTTATCAAGGGCTAAGGCTTGGCGATAAGAATCCAATGCCTTGTCCAGGTTTCCCTCTTTTTCAAGAACGACCCCCTTATTGGTTGTCAACTCGACATTCCAAGGATCTACTTTTATACCTTTTTCAATCGTTGTTCGAGCCTCTTGATATTGTCTTTTATTGGCATATAATCTACCAAGCCTGAGGTATATTTCCGCCTGCTGGTAAGATTCTACCTCTTTTTTCTGAAGGGCAATCCGAAGTTCTGCCTCTGCCTCTTCTACTTTGCCTTGATGAATGAAGATATCGGCTTTGACGACATTGGAATAAGCCCGATTAGGAGCCATCTTTTCAACTTCTTTGGCCAATTGAAGAGCTTTCTCTGTTTCTCCTTTCCTGAAATGCACAACGGATAGACCCTCTTTCCCTAAGATTTCACCCTCAGGACCCCTTTTTTGCAGGTTTTTAAAAATTTTTTCCGCCTCGCTCAATTTTGCCTCTTTCAAAGTGGCATATCCCTTGACCGCCAACGCCTTGACATTGACCTGTTGGGGATCCTTTTCGATCACTTTCGTGCTGATAGCTGTTGCCACCTCTGTCTTTTTTCTCTGAAGATTCCTTTCTGCCAGTCTCACGAGCATGGTCTCTGTCTTTCCCTTATCGCTTCCTTGAAAATAGTCCATTACTTTCAGTCCGGGTCCGAGGGTACAAACGGTTGGAAAGATTAGACGGGATGGGGAATAAAGATGATTCACTTTCTTCGAGGTATCCAGGAGAACAGAAAATTTAAGACCGGAGTTTTTCACAAAAGTTGCCACCTTTTCCTTAGATGACGGGGTAATGGACCAGACGGTTAAACCTTCTTCTTGAAATGGCTTGGCTAATTCATTGAGCGTGAGAAGACCCTCCTGACTTGGTCTGGATTCCGCCTCAAAAAAATAGAGGAGGATCATGGGTTTTTCTTTCATTTGTGATAAGTCATAAGTCTGCCCCTTTAAATCTTGCAAGGAAAAGAGCGGGGCGGTCTGACCGACCGGGAGTTGTCCATAGGAATCTCGGTTTATCAAAACGATGCCCATCGTCAAGATGAGAACGAATGACGTCCTTTTTATGATGTGTTTCATTTGGAATACCTCCTGATCTTTATGGGTTCTTTCCCTCCATAGGGGTCAATTGGACTTGGAGGGGAAGTTCTTCTCCCTTTTCCATATGGATCTGAGCTTCCCAGTCATGATGGCCTGACAGCGTCAAACGAAACTCATATTTTTTTCCTATTGGAAGTTTTATGTCAATCGGAGTTTTTCCTTTGAATTGACCCTCTACAAAGACTTGGGCTCCTTCAGGGGTGCTTTCTACTTTCAGACTGGATAAAATTACCTTATCGTTGGGGGGCCAGATTTTGGGAATGATCATCCGACTCATGACGGCTAATGCGATGATCACGCATAGAAGAAGAAGGATCTTTTTCCATTTTAAAATGATGGGAGGATGTTTTTCTTCAGAAGAACTTTTTTTCAATGCCTCTGCCAAAGCCTTGCCCGTATTGAAACGGTCCGCTGGTTTTTTCCTCAGGCACTTCATGATGATTTGAGAGAGGTCTTTCGGAATGGAAGGATTGATCTTGGCCGGTTCGACGGGACTCTCTTGGCGGATTGCTTCGAAGGTCGCTTCTCGGGTTTTTCCTTTAAAAGGTCTTTCGCCTGTGCTGAGCTCATACAAAACGATCCCTAATGAGAAGAGGTCCGAACGGCCATCAATGACCTCCCCTTTCACTTGCTCGGGGGACATATAGGGGGGAGTTCCCATCGTGACCCCCACCTGAGTCTTCTTCAAATCTTCAATGTGCGCAATGCCGAAGTCTGTGATCTTAACCCGTCCATCCTTCCTAATCAGAATATTGCTGGGTTTGATATCCCGGTGGATGATTCCCTTCTGGTGGGCGTAATCCAACGCCTCCGCAATATCCGCTCCCAGTCTGGAAATGTCCTTTGGATTAAGATACCTTTTCTCCATCGCTTCATTAAGAGATTCCCCTTCTATGAATTCCATGACAATATAGACCACTCCATTATCCTCATCGGCATTGTAGACACGCACGATACTTGGATGATCAAGTCTGCCAAGGGCTCTTGCTTCATCCACAAACCTTGAGACCATTTCTTGACTTGAAACCCATTCCTGACGCATCACTTTTAAGACCACTGCCATATCCAGGTTTGGGTCATGGGCAAGGAAGACCACTCCCATGCCGCCCTCCCTGCTCAACTCCTTAACCACTTCATAGCGGCCCAAATTCATCTTTTGCTCTTTCCCGATAGGAATCAAGGAGTGTTTACCGTTTTTTTAAAAATTCTGTGATGGTGTCCAAAGGGATCATAAATCCCACTTCATCGGTTCCACGATATCTCCCTTTCACAACACCTATTAAATCGCCCGCTCCATTAAATACTGGGCTCCCACTGTTTCCAGGGAGAATCTCCATCTTCATCTGCCATAGCGGTAGATGACTCACCTGTCTCAGAGGGCCATCGATGGTTCCAGAGGCGATCGCTTTTGGTTGATTTAGGGGACATCCTATGAGGTATATCTTCTCTCCGATTTTGATGCGATTTTTCCCCTCTGCGAATCGGACGGAGGAATTAAAATGGAATGGGACCTGAATCAGGGAGAGATCCCGCACTGGATCCAGATGGATCAAATCTCCTTGTAACTCTTCGCCGCCTTGCTGAAAGATAGTAATCGTCCGGACATCTTTCAGATCGTGGGCTGTAGAAAGGATGAATCCCTCTCGGTCGATGATGAAACCAGAAAACTGAATCGGATCCCCCTCTGCCCTGGCTTTCACACAGACGACAGATTTCCTTTGCGATAAGACCAAGGCTGGGACCTCTTGATCAGGCATTCCCCCTACACGTGTAGGAAGAGGCCCTCTCAAATAATCATCAAGATAAGCCCATAATACCTCAACCTTTGTCTGATCGAATTGTTCCTGAAGGGTATATTTTGCTAAGATGTGAGAAGCAAGTGGAGAGTGGGTTTTTAATAGGATCTCCCATTTTTCTTTCCCCTTAAAGGCGGATAACTGAACTTGACCTATCCCCAACGAGTTTCGAAATACCTCAAAACCGGAATCGATGAGCCAGCGAGAGAGGACGCCTTCTGCCTCCACCATAGGGAGAAGGCATAATCTTGTTTCATCCATGACCCTCGCAGAAAGATCGGGAAGAGAGGGCAGAGGATTTTTCTCCATTGAAAGGAGAATCAGAAGTGCCAAAATAAAGAGGAGTCTTTTCACGGCAGAGCGACTTCGCATAACACCACTGTGATATTGTCATGTCCGCCTGCTGATTTGGCTAATTCTATGAGTTTTTGGCCTTTTTGATCAAGGGGGATGGCAACAGAGAGAATCTCTTGAATCGAGGGATTCTCCACCATATCGGTCAGGCCATCTGAACAGAGAAGGAAGAGATCACCCGGAAAGGTTTTTCCTCGGACCAAGTCCACGGCTATGCTTTCCTCAATCCCCACAGCCCTGAGGATGATATTTCGCAGTGAATGCATTTTGGCTTCTTCGGGAGTGATGACCCCCTGATCGATTTGATCCTGAACCACAGAATGATCTCGTGTGAGTTGTCTTAATTGGTTCTGTCTGAAAAGATAGGTTCGGCTATCCCCCACATGACCCACTAAATAGTTCTGGCCGTATAGCACTAATAACTCAGCCGTGCATCCCATCCCTTGATGTTGGGGGTTCTGCTTTGTGTGGTTTAGAATTCTCTCGTTGGCCAACCCGAAGACCTCCTGAACCAACTGATGTGTCTTCTGTTCAGATCCTCCTCCTTTTTTTGTAAGCACCTCAAAAGCAGTGTCTACAAAAATTTGGCTGGCTACCTCCCCTGCTGCAGCCCCACCCATTCCATCGGCAACGAGAAAGAACCCTTTCTCGGGGTTTACAAGGAAAGCATCTTCGTTATTGGAACGCTTCAGACCTCTATCTGATTGACCAAAGGAGTAGATTTGAAGCATAGTCTATTGTACAAAAATTGCAGAAAATTTAAAACAATTTTTTCTTGACCCTGGAAGACGATTGAGTATAATTAAAACACAACCGATGAGCAGACCTCCTATTATTGTTGTTACTCTCATTCATATCTCAGGCCCTTTGAAAAGGAAAGAGTTAAGTTTTTCCGAACGAAGAGCCTCAGGTCGAGGGGTGATTTCGATAGGCCGTCATCCTTCCTGTGATGTCTGTTTCCCTGCAGATCTCCCCGGGGTGTCTCGGAAACATGCAGAGATTATCAGAGAGGGAAATAAATTTAAATTGGTGGACCATAGTAAGTTTGGCACCTATGTAAGAGGTAAAAAGGTACAGGATGGGGAAATCTTTATCGAAAATGGAGACGTCCTCGAATTTTCAGAGGGGGGGCCCAAGATCAGTTTCCTCATGGAGATCAAGGAGGCTGGAACAGACATTGACCATTTACCTCCCTGGCCTGGAAAAAGAGTCATAAAATCACCGAGACCTCCGGAACCACCAAAGCCTCCGGAGCCACCTAAGCATCCAGAACCACCCAAACCCCCAAAGCCTCCAACCTCACAACGACTGAGTATGCCTTTAAGCATTCAATATGGTCCAACTCTACGATCTTTTAATGAACTTCCCATTACCATTGGGAGAGGTCCAAAGGTCGATTTTAATATTGAGCATCCTGCACTTCTTGATCAACACGCCCAAATTTTTTTTAGTGAGGATCAATATTGGGTAAAGGACCTCACTGGCCAAAGGTTGGTCCGGATCAATGACCATCCCATTGGAGCCCAGGCCCCCCTTCATCCAAGTGATGATTTGGCTCTGAGCCCCCAGGGACCTATTTTTCGTTTTATAGGTGAAGGTCGTTTGTTTGAAGTCGAGGAACCCTCAACCAAAGGATTTTCGGATCCTCACGAAGGGAAAGGGGAAGGTCAATCGCCGGTTCCTGGAGAGAAAGACCGTAAAAAACCTTCTTCTTTTTTTAAAAAATTTTTAAAATAATTAATGCATCGGTCATCCATTTTTTACCTTACGTCTCATCCAAATGGCCGGAGACGTCGATCGAGTATAAAATAGGAGTTGATGATGAAAGTGCCCCTCATTCCATTTAAGGTTTTGGTCTTAGCCCCATTTAGGGGGCATGAAAAAGATCTCTGGCCTCATGAACCGATCTGGGTAAATGGGGAGAATTTAGATCAAGTCATGGAGGATTTAAATCTTTCTCTTAATATTCCTCTTCCCAAAAATCTTTGTCCCTCGGAGGGGTTGACTTTTCGCTTCAGGAGGATAAAAGATTTTCACCCGGATGGTCTCATTGAAAATCATCCTTTCCTAAAGAACCTTCTCGAAGCTCAAAAATTTGTAAAGGAGGCAAAGAGCAAAGGTTTTTCAGACGGGGATGTCGATAAGCGTCTCAAAGAGTGGCCGGATCTTCCCATTGGATTAAAATTTGAATCAAAAACAACCAAGTCCCCACCGGTTACTTCGCCTTCCAGATCAGTGGAGGATATTTTAAAAATGGTCTCCTTACCAGAAGGGATTACGGTTTCTTCAGGGGAGACACAATCCTTTATCTCCCAGGTGGATTCTTTCCTCCGGGAGGTTTTAAATCACCTTTTCGCTTGCGAGGATCTGAGGCGTCTGGAATCCACTT
Source organism: Syntrophaceae bacterium UBA2188 (assembly GCA_002327985.1). Classification (GTDB taxonomy): domain Bacteria; phylum Desulfobacterota; class BSN033; order BSN033; family UBA1163; genus UBA1163. The sequence goes on from DCVM01000040.1 coordinate 26,102, forward strand.
GGCAAGGGCTTCGATTTCTCATCAAAGAAGGTGGGGTGAACGGAGATCTGAAGCTAAAATTATTCCCTGTTTCTATCGAAACCCTCGAAACCGCCTTAGACCATTTAATGGCCCATTTGATTGAGGACCTTCCATCTCTGGTGATCCTCGATTTACCCCTTGATAACACACCCAGAAGCCTTAAACTTTTCGAAAAAATTGCACGGTTCTCTGAAACTCTTCTCGTCCCAACACTGACCTGGATCACTTCTAAGTTTTTCCATATCGATACTTGGGAGAAAATAGAAACACTCTCCTTTTTGCCCCATCATATAGAAGATATGGCCTTTGCGAAGTGGCGTCAATTAAGAAAGAATCCTTCTTCCAGGTGGTTGGGCACCACTTGCAATCGATTTTTAAATCGCTACCCTTATGGTCCGGACAATAAACCAGGGACGATCTATTTTGAGGAATCTCAGCCTCTCTGGCTCAGCCCAGTTTGGGGGGCGGCCAGCCTCATTGGAAAAAGCGTGCTTAAAACCGGCTGGCCAACGCGATTCACCGATTGGCAAAATATCAAGATAGAAGGTCTCGCTCTGAATAGGATAAAGGGGGACCGATACCTCCCCACCGAGGCCAATTTTCCAGAGGAACGGATCACTCAATTCATCGATGTGGGGATCATTCCATTCATTTCACCCATGAACAAAGATATGGCTTTCATTACTTTTGAAACGACTGTGGGAGGTCGTTCTTTGAAATACCAGCTTTTCCTTTCGAGAATCACTCAATTCCTCTTCTGGTGCAAAGACCATCTTGAGAAGAATCTCCCTCCCCTGGAGATCGAGAAACAACTCTATCAGGCCTTCTCCCTTTTTTGGGAAAGGACAGGCCATCTCGCTCCCCAAGGTCTTGAAATTTCAGTGAGTAAGCCCAAGCCGGAACAACCAGCAATCGCGCGGATCATGATCGACCCTTCCCGTCAAATCCTGCCTTCTGGAGAGAAAATCGAATTAGAGTTGAAGTGGTAAGATGGAAACCTTCAGAACTGGATACCCTTTTGGAGCCTGGCCAGTTTTTTTATTGATATCTGTCCCAGTGATTCTAATGGGGATCATTTTTTCCCATCAAATATTCCATGGAAAGGATCTAAAAACAACGTGGATTATAAGATTGAATATTCTGATAACGAAGAATTGAAGGTTCATTATCTTAATCAGGATGAGATGACGGTTGGAAGGTTAGGTGGGAGTGATATTGAATTAAGGGATGATTCTGTTTCAAGACGACACTGTAAGCTTGTTCGATCCGGGGAAAGTTATCAACTCATTGATTTAAATAGTTCCAACGGAAGTTATGTGAATGGCTGTAGAGTTCACGAAAAATTGCTTGAAGTGGGAGATGTCATTGGGGTGGGTCGGATCGCCCTGAAATTCCTCATCGCACAAAAAGAGGAACGCTATCATGATACGGATGTCCAAACAGTATCCATGATTGCCAATTTGGGGGAAGAGGAAAAACCAGAAAAAGGGTGCTCTGAAGAATTCAATTTTCTTTCATCCTTAACCAATCTTGGGAAAAGCTTGATCATGTCCGAGAATGTTGAAGATTCCTTCCAGAAAGTAGCGGATTTTGTTTTTGATTTCGTTGAGCCGGAGAAAGTCTATGTATTCCATTATGATGCAGTGCAGAATGATTTGTATCTAAAATATTCGCGTACAAAAAAGAAAGAAGAGATAGCGAAGATTTCAAAGACCATTGCATTGAGGGCAATTCGTGAAAAGGTAGCCATTCTTTCTTCCGACACACGGGAGGATGTGCGTTTTGGAGAGGCCCAGAGTGTGTGGATGTATGGGATTACCTCGGCGATTTCGGTTCCGATATGGACCAAAGATGCGATATACGGTTTAATCTATGTGGATACGACCAGTTCAGACAAGATATTTGATAGGAAGGATTTGGAAAGGATGTCCATCATCGCCAATTTTGCTGGGCTTTCGGTCGAAGCACTGGATCGACTTGAAAAACTTGTCCGGGAAAGAAGATTACGATCGAGACTTGGAAGATATCATTCACCTGGCGTCGTTTCAAGATTAATTGATTTTCAAGGGGACACCGGGGCCATCATGCCTTATCAGGAAACAGAAGCCTCGGTATTGTTTATTGATATCGTGGACTTTACCAATAAGGCTGAGGGGATGACCCCCCTTCAAGTGGGAATCTTTCTCAATCACTTTTTTACCGAGATGACAGAAATTATATTCAGATATCAAGGGACACTCGATAAGTTTATTGGGGATGCCATCATGGCAGTGTTTGGTATACCTTTTGAGTTGAAGAACCACGCTGAAATGGCCGTTCATGCTGCGGTTGAAATGTTAAAAAGATTGAGAGAGATGAATGGTCTTTTGCCGGAGGCAGAAAAGATAAAGGTCAGAATTGGCATTCATTCGGGGAAGTTGATCGCAGGAGATTTTGGTTCACCCAAAAGGTTGGATTATACTGTTTTGGGTAATACGGTTAACGTTGCTTCCCGTCTGGAGTCGTCCATCGCTGGCCCAGATGAAATTGTAGTATCGGAAGCCGTTTATATGGCAACAAGGCAGCAATTTGAATTCAAAGAAATCGGTGAAAAAAAGCTTGATGGAATTTCAGAACAGGTGAACACTTATCAAGTCATTCAAAAAAAAGAATGAATGGGAGAGGACTAACGGATCAGGTTTTTGAGATGTTCTTTGAAAGGATCAGGAATGTTCTCCACGGCCTCAAAAGCGATAACCTCCTGAAAAGCTGCAATGCCAGAGAGTTGGGTCACCTGGAGGATAAAATCATCAGGAGGCAGGAACGTCTCAACAGGGGTTTTCAAAATCACCACGGGAAGACCTCCCAGATCAGAAAGTTCTATGATCTCCGGTTGGTATCGCAGATCTTCGAATAGTTGATTTAAGATCGGAAAACGTTTGAGGAAGACCACCAGGGTGAGATGGTTGATCAGGCCCTGCCTCATCTCATCGGGCTGCCGAGATTCCATCCCCGAGGCCATTGCCTTCAAACGATTCAACGGGCATTCACTTTGGTAAGAGAGAATCCACTTCACCGGAGAGGTGATGGTGATCGACCTGCCCGGCTCCCCTTCCAGAGAAAGGGAATATTGAAAAGGTGTACATTCTAATTGATGGGAGATAGGGGGTAACGGGGGTTGAAGTTTTTTAGGCAAACCAAATGGTTTTTCACAAATTTTGGCATACCACTCCTGAAGTTCGGTAAATGCCTTTTGAGCCCCTGGGATTTCATCGGTGTAGGCACTTTTGACGAGGTTTCCTAAGAGAATCCGTGGGATGAAAAGAGGCCTGATGATATCCAAATGGCTCCGGAGACGTTTGTTCAATACCTGTTCGATCTTCCCCGTCGTCTGCCGAAGCTTTAAAAATTCTTCATTGGTGAGATTTTTTCGAGATATCTTTTCGTCCATCTTTATTAGCCCCCTCCATAGCATACCCTCTAAAGGCTTGTCAATCAATTTATTTTTATGATATAGAGTTCAGCCTCTTCTTGAGGTGAATAGGAGCCAAAGAGAAAGGAATCAGGGAATCCCTTCACTCTCACGAAATAGGAGGTCTGAGGGTTCAACTCATTCTGAGCCGCCCAGGCAACATACTCTCTCTCTCCCCAATTGAGCTTCAAACCCTTTAGGGGATATTGGATCGATGATTTTTCAGGGAGGCTTCCTTTCGGACCCACGGCATGGAAGTCGATCTCTCCTCCTGCGATCCCAAACATGGCACCTGGCCAGTTGGTATTCTTCGGTCCCACCTCGAACCATTGTCCAATGTGTTGGGTTCCATAAATGTCTAAGTGATATTCGGAAGCAATCTCTTGGCGGGCCCCATGGACTTTCACCATCAATTTCGCTGCCCATCCAGTATCGGAAAGGGATAAAAAGTCAGTCCCTTTGAGAGGGGTAGGGAGAGATTCAATGGGAGGAGGGTTTCCTTGAGTTAGAAGGATCACGATAGGAAAAGAAAAGCCTTTCCCGGCTTGGAGTGTGACCGTGAGAAGTGAAAGTCCATACCGGATCGACGGAACGGTTAGATTCTCGAGTGAGGCAAAAATGAGCCAGAGGGCCACTTCAGGTTTGATCAGTTCGGCCCTCACATTCATCCACACCATTTTCCCAAGATCATCTTCCCAAAAATGGCCTCGAACTTCCAGGCCGTAGGGGGTGAGTTGAGCGATTAAGTCTTTCACTTTCTCCTCAGAATGCACCAGTGAAGTCAGCCATATTGTTTTCATTTCTTCACTCCTTGATAACTCCTTGATAACAGTTGACCCTACTCTTATTTTAGTTTATACGAGATGAGTTCTGCATCTTGAAGCCAGGTTAGTCTTTCCCAATATCTCGATTTTTCTACTTCCCGCTTTACCCACGCTTTTACTTCCGGAGAATACCAATAGCGAACCCAACCCTCTATTCCAGTGCTTCTAATACTAGCGCTCACGTCACCTCCCATATATTTCTGTTTATAAGAAATTTGATGGGTCATATATCTTCCGGAGAGCATACTAATTTCTTCAAAACTTTTTACTTCAAATTCATTAAGTTTACTATAACTACTTTCGTAACCCATTCCTGCGGAAACCGTATAAGCCCATTTTTTCCCAACGAAAATAGGAAAATTAAACATATTCTTAAAGGGGTTATCTCCAATGCTCTCTTTTCTACCATCTTTATTAATTAAAAATTTTAAGTTCATGGTTTTTTTATCATAAGCTCTTAAATCTGTCTGCCCTTCTGTTCTTAAGATAAATAAACCTTCCTTGATATCCTTTACTTCTTCAGTCCAAATCTGTCCTTTAGCATTTTTATATGTCCAACGATCGCCTACTTTCCAATCCGGGGCCTCGTGAATCTTATTTGGCCAATCTCCCTCTTTCGAAGGTTCTTTCGATTTCATCTCTTTAGAGACTTCTCCCTTAGCTGGGGGAGAGGTCACCGCCACCTCCCTCTTCTTCTCCCTCAACACCGGGAGAATCTCCACCTTCTTTCGGGCCTCAACCACCACTTCTTTCTCCCAAGCCTCAAACCCCTCCTTCACAATCCGAACCTTATACGTCTTCGGGGCAAAATCCTTCCCATCGTAAGGGCTCTTCCCGACAAACTGCCCATCAATATAAATATCCGCTCCAGAGGGATCCGTATAAATGAAAAGCATTCCAAACAACCTTCTCAAAGGAGCAAAAACAGCCCTCCGATCCGTACCGATTACTTCCACCCACTCCTCATGACCTCCATACCCCTCTTTATGAACTTCAATCAAATACCTCCCAGGCTTGACTGCCCAAACCAAAGGTGTCTCCCCAACCTCTTTTCCATTCAACGATACCTTCGCCCCTGGAGGATCAGATCGGATCTCTAAATTTGCCTCCTTGACGATCATTTTCTTCATATTGGCCGTCACCTTCTTGCGCTCAGTCCCCAAGACCTCCGATACCTCATAAGGGTCATATCCCTCCTTGACCAGGCGAATCTGATGGCGACCTAATTTTAAATTTTTAAGAACAAGAGGTGTCTCCCCAACCTCCTTTCCATTCACATAGACCTTAGCCCCAGAAGGTTCTGAACCCACCTCCAATTCTCCTTCTTTGGTTTTAATCTCCACGAGATAGCCTACCCGGATCTCGCCGGTTTTCTCCTCAATGAGCGCCTTTGAAGATTTTTCTAAAAGATGAGTAATTTTAATTTTGGCTATGAAAATAGACGTCTCCTGCTGGTCGATTTTAACGACATAGTAAATTTTTCCTATATCTCCCAACCTCAATCCCCTCTCATTTCCCAAGTTCAACTCGATCACATTGCCCTGAATCGAAGTTACCCTTCCTTTCACCATTTCTGCTTGACCGTTAGAGAGGATCATCAAGATGATAAATGCGATCGTCCAGGCAATAATTTTCACATGGTCATTGAGGATCCTCTTAAAACTCACTCTCTTTCACTCCCTCCTAAAAAACAAGAAATTGTTTTGTCAAACAATGCAGGTAATTTAAATTATATAATCTTTATTCCTTCTTTTAACATATATTCTTGAAGGACATTCAAAAGGGTCTCAACGTTTTGGTAGCGATCTTCTGGATTTTTAGCCAGCATTTTTAGAATGATTGTTTCAAACTCAGGTGAGATCTCTGGGTTTAATGAGCTTGGTCTTGGAGGTGGAGTTTTTTGGTGCTGAATAAGGACTTTTAGAGGGTCCTTATCATTGAAAGGGCGTTGTCCCGTCACCATCTCGAAGAAAACGATTCCCAGAGAATAAATATCCGAACGAGCATCGATTTCCTCACCCGAAAGCTGATCCGGGGACATATAGTAGGGGGTCCCGATAAAGGTACTCCGAGTAGCGAGCGTACATAAATAAGTAGTGTGAGCGACACCAAAATCCATCAACACCACTCTTCCTTTCCCCCATTCGTGGGGGATCATAATATTCTCAGGTTTGATATCCCGATGAATCACTTCTTTGATATGGGCATAGTCGAGAGCGCGACATATGCAAACAATGATTTCCAAGGCCTCGGGAAGGGGAACCCTTTTATATTTATTTAAATACCTTCTAAGGTCCATGCCATCAACATATTCCATCGCGATGTAAGCAATTCCGTTTTCATTAATTCCTGATTCAAAGATATGGATAATATTTTCATTATGAAGTTTTTTACCTAATTCAGCCTCACGTCGAAACCTCTCAACAAATTTGGTATCATTTTGAAATTGTTCGTAAGGAACCTTTAAGACAACCACGCTTCCTTGGGTCATATGGGTGGCCTTATAAATATTTGCCATCCCTCCTGAGGCAATCTTCTCTAATATCTGATATTTGTCTATGGTGGTCGATGGTAAGGCCCCCATGCTCTTTTCAGGAATGGTCATTCTCAAACAACTAATCGGGGTCGTCGATTTTACCGAATCTGTTGAAGCAAGACTCTCCTTTGCCTCAAGGGTGGTTTCTTTTTTCCGAAGCATAAATTTCATGGCCAATCCAAGTAGAATTGCACCCAACAGGATGATAAGGGAGAAAAGAATCCATCGACGATCGATCGTTTTAAAAAAAGATTTTTGAGACGAGGGGACAGGTGTTTCTTCCACCATCTCCTTGGCTTTAGCGACGACACGGGAGGAGACATCCAAATATTGAGAGGCAGTCAACAGGATATCAACATGGAACTTTCTCAAATTTGGATGGATGGTTTTTTCAAGCAACTCCACCTTTTTTTCAACAACCATCTTATCTAATTCTTTTGCCTTCAGGAAGTGTTTTTTAGCCCCTCCTCGATCGCCCATCTGATATAAAGCGAATGCAAGATCAAAATGATAGGTTCCAGCCTTGGGATTGAGCTCGATCCCCTTTTTTAAATCAGCTACCGCTAATTTGTATTCTCCTTTTAACAAAGAGAGAAGGCTGCGTTTGTAATAAGTTGACGAATCCTTCGGATCTATTGCTAAGGCCTTTGCAAGGTCTGCATTCGCAAGATCATATTGCCCCTTCTCAATATAGGCTGAACCACGAATGAGAAAGGGCCCCTTTTCATTCAGGCCGAGGTCCACTGCCATGGTACAGTCTGTAATGGCCAAGTCATATTTGCCCTTTTCAAAATAGGCCAAACCACGGCTGAAAAAGGCGCTCCTGAATGTCGGATCAAGCTGGATCGCCTTTGAAAAGTTTGTGATCGCTAAGTCGTATTGTCCTCTTTCAACATAATTTAATCCACCCTTGTAATAGGCTTCTGCTTCATTGATTCCACCTACTTCAGTCCCTTGATCCCTTGGTTTTTCAATTTGAAGATTTAAATGTAATTCGTTAGTGAGTCCCTCTTTCACCACCACCGATTTTTCAATTTTTTCAAATCCTGAAAGTTCAACGATGATTTTATGAGGTCCAAGAGGAATATCCTTAATGAGGGTATCTGTTTTTTTAGGGAGGGGGTAACCATCCAAGGAGATTTTAGCTCCCGGCGGCTTTGAAGTGACATAAATGGAGCCCGTCTGGGCGAAGGAAAAGTTGAAATTCAAGAAGATACATAAAATGAGGAGGATTGGGGAAAATAGGTTTTTCATATTCGAGATTAACACTTCCTTGACGAACCTCTTTTTTATGAGATTAAGGAAAAGAGTCTTTTGAAGAAAAGCTTACCAGATGGGGTTAAAAAGTCAATAAGATTTTAATCTAAAAATCCAATAGTTAGCTTCAAACCAAACACTTCTCCTATTGAATAGGGGA
>DCVM01000040.1:34370-44298 GCA_002327985.1 Syntrophaceae bacterium UBA2188
AGGCACCAGAAATTTCTATCCCGTGGATTTTCTGGCATCCCTTTAAGGATCTCTTTAATTCTGGTTTCCCCCCAATTGTAAGAGGCGATGACCAGAAGGCCCGAGGCTTGTGCTAAATTGCTATGGAGGTCCCTGAGATATCGGGCTGCAGCCGAAGTCGACTTTCCAAAATAAAACCGTTCATCCTTAGGGTCGTACACCGGTTCTTCATAAAGGGGTCCAATTTTCAATCCATAAAGCTCTGCCGTGATTGGAATGAATTGCCAGATTCCCTTGGCATATCCATATTTGGTCTTTGGACCTACCGCCCGAGCCTGGAAATCGCTTTCCTGCAATGCCAAATAGAGGAAATGTGGGGAGAGATTGTGATCGGCCATGGCTTGGGTAATGATGGGGGTATATCCTTCCGATTTTGAACGGTTGAGTGCTTTTTCAAGGCGATCGGTTGCCTTCCATTTTCGAATATAATTCCAAACCTCCTCTAAAAATCCCTGGGGCACCTTCACGTCACATTCACCAAAAAGCCGGGCAATCTGGAAGATGACCTGGTCTTCTTTCCGCATTTTCTTATAAAGGCCTAACTCTTTCACAAATTGGTCATAATTCATTTCCATACTTTTGAGTTGTTCCCTTTTTGCGCGGAGTTCATGGATTTGTGTGGGGTCAGCCTTTAACATCACGATCTCCTCTAACTTTGCAATCTGGAGTTCCAAAGATTTCATGGTGTAGAAGATATCCACGGCTGTGTTTTTTAATTTGTTGAATTTACTTTTTTGGTAGAGGATGACACTTCCTGAAGAGAGAAGGAGAAAGAAGCTGATCCCAATAATCACCCAATATTTTCGTGACCGTTTTTTATGAATGCGATCAAAGGCCCGCCGAAACATCATCGTCTGTTCGCCGATTTTTTCCTCCGGTCGTTTGTCGAAAAGGTGCTGAATGAATTGCGTCTCAGAGGTAAACTCTTTCTTTTTTTTCTCGATGGCAGGGGGTTTTTCCACCCGAAATGAAAGGATGGGGCCTCCCTTCCCAAGTTCGAACTTGCCTTCATCGGGCAATATGATATTCTGAACACGAACCCCCTCTAAAAAAGTCCCGTTCGCACTTTCCAAATCTTTTAGCCGCCAGCGTTCTCCGTCGAATAGAACTTTTACATGCACGCGGCTGACGCAGGAATCCAAAAGCTGGACATCACAATCCTTCTGTCTCCCGATGAGGAATATATCGGTGAAACGCTTCTCCATCTCACGAGCCTCGCCTTTGACGACTCTAACGAAAACGGCAGGAGGGGTTTCCAGACGTTTTGTTTTTTCTTCTTCCTGCATTCTATTGAAGCCCACCTTTGTATTCAGATGAACCAACCTCTTCAACCATTTTATCAATCATTGATTTGAGGGTCAGATTCGTATAGTTCTTGAAAGCTGAATTTGCCGCCAATTTATCATTTTTCTTTAAAAGATACAAGGAGTTTATAGGGCCCAAATCCCGATTTAGAAAAAATAGATATAGACAACTCAGAGGATTTAAAAGATTATTTTTAAACCAAGAATTCCTGGTTTATCAAATTGTCTCTTTATCCCGTATCATAAAGAACACCTAGACTTCTCCCTCCCCCCTGCAACATTAACACCACTGCATCCACCACCTCCAAAGGCTCAAATCCCCGATTGCCCCCAGGACCTGGAAGATACTGATTTGTCAACTCTCTCAGCCCAATCCCGTGATTGAATTCTGCCATCAAGGCCAGACCTCCGTGGGCTGTCAGTCTCTCCCCCGCCATTTTTATCTTGAATGGGAAGATGGTTTGCTGTATCATTGATATTAACCTCTTTTTGGTCTTTTGGTTTCACCTTACAGGTGATATTTTTTATTACTGAAACCTCTTACCCAAAAGGAGTTTTTTATTTTTCTGGATTCCTATATCTTTTTTAGGGTAAACCCCAACCATCCCGATGGTTTGAAGAGGTTCTATTTTGTTCTTATCATAGATACTGAGAAACCACTCTGGGTTCTGGCCCGGTAGCGAAAGGCCATGGCTGCGGGGAGTGGCTAAAAAATGAGATATGCAGAGATAGGGTTTAATTTAGAAATCGATCTATCCCGAGGAAGCATTGAGAGGGTAGAGACCGACCCAAGATTAACCGAACTTCATCTGGGGGGGCAGGGGACCGCCGCGAAGATACAATGGAATAAGGTTCCTCCTGAAGTTGAACCCTTTTCTTCCCATAACCTGCTCATATTCAGCGCCGGTCTTTTAGATGGTACACCTGTTCCCGCTGCCAATCGTACCTCTGTTGATACCTTTTCTCCCCAGACAAACTTATATTCACATTCATTATTTGGAGGATATTTTGGACCGGAACTGAAACATGCCGGTTACGATAAAATAGTGATTCGTGGCAGGTCCCCCAGTCTGGTTTATTTGTGGATATACAATGACAAAGTAGAAATACGTGATGCCGGCCATCTCCAGGGGAGAGGCGCTCTAGAAACTGGAGCACTCATTCAAAAAGAGTTGAAGGAACCCAAAGCCCAGGTGGCCGCTATCGGCCTGGCCGGTGAAAACAGGGTCTATATGGCTACCATCGAACACGACAACTCCAGTGCCTCTCGAGGGGTAGGCGTGATCATGGGAGATAAAGGGTTAAAAGCGATAGCGGTTCGTGGAACAAAGGACATCCATATTGCCCGACCGGCTGAACTCTTCGAGATATGCAACCGCATGCATAAGGAAATTTATAATAACCCGTATTGTGGGGATTATGTGCACGGGGATGACGAAGAGTGGCACGTCAATAATTTCGCCTGGGGCAATGCGCGTAAGCGGGTAAAAGGTTATTGGAACAAAGAACGTGAAGCGAAGTGGAAGGCGATTTCTGAAAGCGCGCGGGTCCGATGGACGGGTTGCTATAACTGTCCGAAGGATTGCCATCAAGCGATTCAATACCCGGGACGGCATCCCTATTTTCAAAAATGCTACAGTAAACTGACCTATGCGATGGCGGCCTATAAAGAGCTGGACTTTAATTATGACATTCTTGGCGTGACACAGGAGTATGGACTGGACGGGTTCTCAACGCCGCAAGTTCTCGCCTTCGCCGTTGAACTCTTCGAAGCAGGCATTTTAACTGACCAGGACCTACCAGGATTTCCGATCGACTCCGGGGAGAGATTTTTCTACCTCGTTGAAAAAATTGTTCGGCGGGAAGGGGTTGGAGATGCTTTAGCCAATGGTGTTTATTGGGCAGCCCGTCAGATCGGTAAGGGCGCAGAAACATTTGATCATAATACCATGAAAAAATTTGAGCAACTGCCTCTCAAGCTGGGAATGATCAATTACCCTTATTTCCTTATGTACGCCACCGGTGAGAAGATGGGTATTACCCAAACGGAAGGGTCCTACCCCCAGTCACCCATTGCTGATAAGGAAGAGAGAGAAAAGTTCGTAAAGAATTGGGACGCCGCTCCTGAGAAGTTTAAAAAATGGTTTTTGGAATGGGAGCCACGTCACCATCCATCTATTGAAGCGTCTGTCAACATCGCTGATTGGAATGAGACCATGCATTACATTGATGACGCCATCGGGACCTGCGCCTTTGTGTCATCATTTAGAGGCCAATTTGGCGGACGGCCTCCCTATCACCTTTATAATTTGCCGAATTTCATCTCCCTTGCCACTGGGATGGATCTTGATTCAGACGCACTATGGACAATATCTGCCAGGAATCGAAATCTGATTAGGGCCCTTAATATAAGAAGAGGCTTAAGAAGAGCTGATGAAGGACCTCCTGCGGACCATTGGAAGATAAGAGATCCTGAGATGGAACAAAAGCACCTTGATGCGTATTATGAATTCAAGGGGTGGAATCATGAAGGTATTCCTACCAAGGAGACGTTGGACAAACTGGGCCTGGATTACGTGAGTGAAGACTTCGTAAAGAGGGGCATCTTGAGATAAAGGAATTGGTACTTCACGAGAAAGATCCCCCTTGTGTATGTTTAGGTTTGCCGAGCTGATGCCCTGGCTTACAAAGAATGGGAAGAGGAAGTCGAGTACTAAGAAACGAATCTGGACGAGATGGAGATAGGATTGGAAATCATTGCTTTTTCTCTTGACAGTGGTAATATAGCCTTGTTATATCTAAATAACAAACACATGTGAAAATATGAACAAATAGCACTGTGGAAGGCCATAAGGGAAAATGGGAGCAAAGAGAGACATGGACGATCATCTTTCGGGGTTGGATAAAAAGGGTGGCCGTTTTTCTCGGTTGAGTCGTAGAAAATTCCTGAAACTGACAGCCATGGCAGGACTTTCTGTTAGCGCCATTGGGATCCATAAACAATCCAATTCCGCTCCCTCTGTTCAACCCGGTGCGGCAAGCACTCCTAAGGCGAGGTGGATTTCCACCTCTTGTTTGAATTGCCCTGCTCGCTGTGGAATAACCGTAAAGGTAGCAGATGATAAAGCCATACAGATCAAAGGGAATCGCTCATCCCTAATTTCGGAGGGTCAGATTTGTCCTCGTGGTCACATCGGCCTTCAAGTCTTGTATGACCCGGAGAGGATTCTATCTCCATTGAAGAGGTCCCAGCCAAAAAAGGGTAAGGGGATTGCTCCCCAGTGGAAGCCGATCTCATGGGATCAAGCCATCGAGGAGATCGTTGGGAAGCTCCATACCCTGCGTGATACTTCCCAGCCTCACCACCTTCTGCTTTTATCCGGATTGAACTCAAGGAGCAACGAGGACCTGATTTCACGGTTTGCAGAGGCCTTCGGTACGCCGAACCTGGTCTCGGGAGACGGACTGGATCGTGAAGCCGAGAAGACAGGGAACTGGATGGCAGATGGTCATTTTGATGCCTGTGCCTATGATCTGGATCAAACCAATTATTTACTCTCTTTTGGCGCGGACCTGCTCGAGTCGACCCCGCCAGTAGCCCGGTGGCTTAGAAAGTGGGGTAAGCTGCGTCGAGAGAAACCCACCCGAACGAAAATCGTCGACGTCCAACCCAGGTATTCACTGACTGCTGCAAAATCGGATCAGTGGATTCCAATCAAACCGGGGACAGATGCTGCCCTGGCCATGGCCATTGCCCATGTCATCATTAGAGAGGAACTTTTTGATCATAAGTTTATCAAAGAATGGACCGTAGGTTTTGATCAGTACAGGCAAATAGCCCTTCAGCACTATGCGCCCGAGACCGTTTCAAAGATCACAGGGATTTCGGCTGAAACGATCTACAGGATCGCAGGGGAGTTTGCGCGAATCCGACCCGCCCTGGCGATTCCGGGCAAGGGAGCTATTGCCTGGCCTGGAGGTTCTTATACAAGCTATGCGGTTCATTGTTTGAATGCGCTGGTCGGGAGCATTGATGTGCCGGGCGGAATTCTCTATGAGGAATCACCGGAGTACCGGACGATTCCGAATGGCGCTCGCGATGAGATTGCAAAAAAAGGGCTTGGACAATTCCCTTTAGATCTCCACGGGACTGAAGGTTTTCCAGCTGCTCGAGTTGTCACGAATCAAGTTCCACGATCCATCCTGGAAGGGAAGCCTTACCCGATTGAAATGGCCATCGGGTTTAACAGCAATTTCAATATGACCGCTCCTGCAACAGGTCAATGGGAAGAGGCCCTCAAGAGGATCCGGTTTTATGTTCATGTCGCTCCATTTATCAGTGAAATGGCGGAGTTCGCAGATCTGGTCCTCCCCTCAACCACTTTTTTAGAGGAGTGGGGATACGATCATTCTTCCCCCGGGGCAGGGCCTGCCGAAATCAGGATCAAACAGCCTGTTGTTAGGCCGAAAGGAGATTCAAAATCGATTGGAGATATTCTTTTCCATCTGGCTGAAAGATTTCCAGGAGCAGTGGAAAATGCATTCAGGGGTATCGGAGGTTCGGCAGAAGGCTTTGTCCGGTTTCGAATGCCCTCTCCTCTCCTTCCATGGGAAGAATTTCTTAAGAAAGGGGTCTGGAGGGGTCCAGCTTATCGATATCGAAAATATCCCCAGATCTTCCAAACCCCTTCAAAAAAGTTTGAGTTTGTCTCAGGGAACCTCCGGGCCCTTCATATAAGGAACGGAAGAGGTGTGAGAGAAGAGATTGCCTTTTCACCTCATTATTCGTCTGCCAAATGGCTTGGCAGAGAAGGAGAATATCCTCTAATTCTTTTTCCCTACCAGCCGCTCTTGACTTTTGAGAACGGGAGCCAGAACTACCCCTGGGCCCAGGAGATATTCCTACCTATGCAGGGGGTGGGGTGGGTGAGTCGTGCAGAGATCAACAGCGAGACGGCCAGAAGTCTAAATCTTCGGGATCGGGACGAGGTCTGGATCGAATCCCCCTTCGGCAAAATTCGGACACGCATTAAAGTCTCTGAGGGGGTCCATCCCGAAATTGTTTGTATCCCCTGGGGGCAAGGCCATACCTCTTACGGAAAGTGGCAGAAGGGAATCGGGTGCAATCCGAACGAGGTGATCGGGAATGATTTTGATCTTTTGAGTGGACAGTCTGCGTTTTTTAACACAAGGGTCAAAATTTACAAAACATAAAGGATAGGGCAGAGATGGCAAAATGGGGCATGGTGATCGATCTGGATAAATGTGTTGGATGCCAGGCGTGTGTTGTCGCCTGCAAGGAAGAGAACAACGTCCCTCACGGCTCGCCTGAGGAGCAGAGGTCAAGGAGAGAAATCTACTGGCATAAAATGATTGCCGTGACGAAGGGGAGATATCCCCATGTCCGAACGGAGGTCATCCCCATGCCCTGCATGCAATGCGATCATGCCCCCTGCGTCACGGTCTGCCCGGCCAAGGCCACCTTCCGTCGGGACGATGGGATTATCGTCCAATATTACCGGAGATGCATCGGCTGTAAATATTGCATGGTGGCCTGTCCTTACGGGGCGAGGAGCTTTAATTACAAGGCGCAGGAGACAAAGGCCTATCACCGCCAGGACGAGCCTCCGGACCGCAAGTCCTGGGACCCCTGGCCTTTTCCTGCAAGAACACAGGGCGTGGTGGAAAAATGCACCTTCTGTTTCCACCGGATCGACCAGGGACTCAAAGAAGGGAAGAAGATCGGGACAGAGGTCGTCCCGGCCTGTGTCGAGGCCTGCCCATCTCATGCAAGGACCTTCGGGGACCTGGATGATCCTCAGAGTCCGGTGGCACAACTTCTGGCGTCCCGCGCCTCCTTCCGGCTTCGGGAGGACCTGGCCACCCAACCGAAAGTCATTTATCTCTCTCGCTGAANNTGAAGGACTGAAAGATGGAACAGAACTATTCAACGATTGAAGGAACATCCAGGGGCTATAAGGTTCTTGTGACCCTACTGGGATTGATGGTGGCTGTCTTCATTGTGAGTTTCCTGGTGGCCTACCTCAAGGGTCAACAGGTTTGGGGAGTCAGCAACATTATCCCCTGGGGACAGCTCATCACCTTCTACATTTACTTTATCGGCCTCAGCGCAGGGGCCATCATCATCTCATCTCTCAGTTACGTGTTCAAGCGGGAGATCTATGAGCCCATCGGACGAATGGCCGTCTTCATGGGAATTCTGCTCATGGTTGGGGCCATGGCCTTTGTCATGGTCGACCTGGGCAGGCCCGAAAAGGCGTGGCGGCTCTTCATGTACTTCTACCTCAATAACATGACCTCTCTGTTTGCCATCAATTCCATTTTCTACACGGGATACATCACGCTCATGCTGGTCTATCTCTGGTTGATCTTCGAGGGCAAAAAGCGTCTGGCGGCCATCGTTGGAACCGTGGACGTCCTCTGGGCCATCAGCGTCCATATGGGGACAGGTGCCATCTTCGGGCTCATCGGGAACAGGGAGATTTACTTCTCGCCCATCAAGCCTTTTGAGTTTCTAACAGCAGCCCTTACCTCCGGAACATCATTGATCATCCTGACTGCAGTGGTGACTTTCAAGCTCGCCCGGAGGGTCATTCAGGACGAATTGATCTTTTCGCTCGGGAGGCTTCTTACGAGCATCATTCTTGTCCTCCTGGCCATGGTCTTTATCGATAAATTGACCCATCTCTACTTTCCGAACCGGGAGGCGACGGTGTATCTGTTTACCGGGGACTACTGGTGGATCTTCTGGTTTTTCCAGATCGGCATGGGGATCGTTTTTCCGCTGATCCTCCTGATTCACCCGAAGACGAAAAAGACCCTGCGCGGAGTGATTGTCGCCGCTGCTTCAGTGGTCATTGGAGTCTTTGGAGAGAGGGCAGCTTTAGTCATTCCGGGCACGGCTCATCCACAACCGTTTTTCCCGGGCCAGATCGAAGGGCCATGGGGGGAGCCGGGGATCTTTCCGATTACACCCTGGGAGACCCTGCTCAGCCTGAGCATTGTTTCGTTCGTAATACTCCTGTTTGTGCTTGGCCTGAGGTATCTTGAACTATTGCCTGCCCGGGCCGGCGAGTCCATTCCGGCTGGAACAGGTCCAACGGTCCAGTTAGGAAGCTCCTGATTCGGGAGATTATTGAAAGCCGTGAGGACCGACAGAAATGGTTCGGAGTGAGTGAGAACCTGATGTCCAATGCGGAGGAAAAAAATTGAGGGCAATAGCCATTGTCATTGAGGTTTTAATTCTGATGGGGGTGATCTACTGTCTCTTCCTGGCTGCCCGGCTAACGATTCTTGATGTCGGCTTTCATTCGAGATACGACCGGTTCGTGAGATGGGCTCTGGGGATTGTGGGTGTAGTGGTCTCGGCGTTCTTCATTGCCCATCTGACCCTGTTTTACCCTAAACTTTTACCTTAAGAGATTTCTGAAAAAGCCCAGAAATCTCTAATCAAGAGAGCAAAAGACGGTTTTAAGAGCTCTCTTAATCTTGGTTCGAGGAATCGACGTGGATTCGACATATCTGCACTTTTGGGCAAGGCAAAACGCTTATATCCTTAACGTCATTTACCCTGTCAGCATTGGTTTTTGTGTAATCCTCATCGGGTTGGCCGGGCTTTTTGTCTACACCTTCAGGCAGCAGCATTACCGGTTATGGCACCTCGGGAAAGAGGAGGACTGTTCGGACCGAATTCCTGAAAGGTTGAAAACCCTTCTAAATGTCGTCTTCGGTCATGCGCGTTTCTGGAGAGAAGGATACCCGGGGACAATGCATTTTCTAATCTTTTGGGGAACACTCTTCGTTTTCCTGGGAAAAGGTATCCGGCTCTTTTCCCCATTGACTGGGTTGACAGCCCCGCCTCAGGGCGTTTATCTTTTTGCCTCCTGTATCTCCGAGGTCGGGGGAGGGATCATCCTATTAGGGGGGGTAATGGCTGTCCTCCGGCGGTTCGTCGTCAAACCGCCACGACTCGATTCGAAACCCGATGACCACCTGAAATATCTCTGGGTTTTTATGATCCTCCTCACCGGCTATCTGGTCAAGGGCTTCCGACTGGTACTTGCGGGCGGAAGTCTCCCAAACGATTCTTTCTTGTGGGCGCCGATCAGCTCCTTCCTGTCCCAGTTTATCCTTATTTTGCCTTCAGAGCCATTAAACGAACTTCTGGTCTGGCACCGAGTCCTGATCCACGCCATCCCCGCAGTCGTCTTCTTTGGCTATATTGTCGTGAGCCGTTCCTCCCTCGAACATATTTACCTCTCCACCCTCAATGTTTTTTATCGATCCCTGAAATCCAAGGGAGCCGTGCGAGTCATTCCCAATTTCGAGGAGGCGGAAACCTATGGCGTTACAGAGATTAAGGAATTTACCTGGAAACAGTTGCTCGATCTTGAGGCCTGTACCCGATGTGGGAGGTGTCAGGACAACTGCCCGGCCCACCTGAGCGAAAAACCGCTCAATCCGAAAAAGGTGATTCAGGACCTCAAGGCCCATCTCCTCACCCAGGGAGGGGCCCTTATTCCGACGAACCATCAGCCGGCACCTGAGCCGGCTCCTCTGGTGGG
>DCVM01000073.1 GCA_002327985.1 Syntrophaceae bacterium UBA2188
GTTCACGGTTGACAGAAAATAGTTCGAGGTTCGAGGTTCACAGTTCACGGTTCATGGTTCACGGTTCATGGTTGCCTGATTTATTGCTTTCATACTCTTTAAGATAATTAATGAAGCCACGAATTGCTGCACGCGTTTTTCGAGCCTGCTCATAGACATCATCGAATTCATCGTGGGATATATAATTTTGATCAAGAGCAACATAAAGTTCACTTTGGACTTCAGTGCAAGATCGTTTGCCGTATCGCAAGAATCGGATAAATTCAGGATTTGTCTCAGAATCAAAGCCTTCCGCAATATTATGCATTGATGAGCCAGCAGCTTCTTGTATCTGATTCTTCAAACCATAGTCTTTCATAAATTCCGGGTGCTTTGTGAGCCTGTAAACCTTTAATGTTAATTCACGAGCTAACTTCCATGCTTCAATGTCCTCAAATCTTTTTATTTTCACTTTCCTAACCTACAACTGTGACCCTGAACCGTGAACTGTAAACCGTGAACCGTGAACCTTTAGCCCTCCCCATCTATCACCGATGCAAACCCTTTTCTCACTTTCTCAATAACATACTCAATCTGTTCGTCCGTTATCGCCTGTCCACTCGGTAAGTACAGGCCTTGGCGGGCTATTCTTTCCGTTATGGGCAAGGAAATGTTTTCGAACAGACCCACTTTTTTTAACACGGGCTGTTCATGAATACCAAGGAAGAAAGGACGCGTCTCGACTCCGGAGGCCCTGAGGCGTTTGGCCAACTCCTTTGCATCGAAGCCCATCTTATCATCGATCACAAATCCATACATCCAATAGACGTTTTTTGCCCAGGGTCTTTCGACAGGGAGCCGAACAGGAAGCCCACGCAGGCCTAAATTGTATTGGCGCGCCATGGCCCGCTTTCTCTCAATCGTCTCTTCAATTCTCTCAAGCTGCGCGAGGCCTATCGCCGCCTGAACGTTTGTAAAGCGATAATTGTGTCCTATCTCCTCATGGAGAAAACGTTGTTTGCCCTGAAAACACAGGTTTCGATAGGATCTTAGCTTATCAGCCAGCCGGTCGTCGTTGGTCAGCACCATACCGCCTTCGCCGGTAGTGATAATTTTATTTGCAAAGAACGAAAAACAGGAAAGATGGCCTATGCCCCCGCATTTTTTCCCCTTGTATTCGGCCCCGTGAACCTCTGCTGCGTCCTCGATGATGATCAAACCGTGTTCCCCCGCAAGGTCCATAATCGGGTCCATATCCACCGGGTGACCGTATATGTGCACGGGCATAATGGCTTTTGTCTTTGCGGTGATAGCCTTCTCGACCTGGCCCACATCCATGCACCACGTATCGGGCTCGCAATCGACGACCACGGGTACGCATCCCGATTTCGTGATGGCCTGGGCGCAGGAAATAATTGTGAAACTCGGGAGAATAATCTCGCTTCCATGCGGGAGATGGAGTACTTCGACTGCGAGCTCAAGTGCAACCGTGCCATTACATACTGCAACGCCATGTTTCATACCGCAGTATGCTGCCCATTTTTCCTCGAACTCATTGATAAACTTACCTGCGGATGAAATCCAGCCGGTCTTGATGCATTCACTCACATACTCAAGCTCTTTGCCATCAAGGAGAGGCTCATTAACGGGAATCATTGGGGGCTCCGTTCGGGGTTGATGGTTGATGGTTTACGGTTGAAAGGGGGACGCTGGGAGCTTAATCGACGTAGTTGCGATTTTCTAAAGGCAGAAAGCTTGTCGGCTATAAGCACCATAGAAGTCAACATCTGTTTCAATTGTTCACTGCTGATAAAACCAAGCTCTTTATAGTGAACGACAAAAAGGAACTAACATACGAAGTGGGTAGGGGAGGCTTTAGCCTCCCATTAAAGGGCGACTGAAGTCGCCCCTACCCCGATGGGATGTCAACTTATTTAAGTCGTTCACTATAGTTATTTCGATCTGACATGCCATTTCCATTAGAGATCCATATGCCGTCTCCGTAAAATGGGCTTGATCTTTGTAGCTCGTCCTGCCGCTCCCCTCCGCGATGTTCGAAGCGACAGAAACCGCCGATCTGTTGATTTGAGAAGTGAGGCCAAATCTTTCTCCGGATGGGAATGTTTGAGTCATCTTGTATACCTCCACTACCATCTTCTTTGCCATTTGCCAGACTTCAAGTTTCTGAAAACTGAACATATGTCCTCATAGCTCAAATCAACTTTCAACTTTCCACCTTCAACTGTCACCCTCCTCAGAATCTGGTCTTATCATTTTCCCCGGCATACGGACCCTGTTTTATCTCGATCATGGAAGTCTCTTCGAGCATTTTAAAGGAATGTCCCCCCCCGCACAGCAGGATGAGATCGCCCGCTCCCAGAACCCGCGATGTCAGAAAGGATTTCTTGTCCGTATACAGGTTCACCTCGACCTTCCCTTTCCTCACCAAAAGCACCTCCTGGGTATATAACACTTGTCTCGCAACGGGATTGTGCACATGCGGCGCTATCACCTTATTTTTGGGATGTCTCATGTACGCAACCTGTTGAGAGAAGCTGCCCGGTGTAAAGAAGTGCAGCCCTTCAGCGTCAAAGTCCGCTCTAATGAGGATAGCTATTGGTTCTAAGCCATCAACGATCGTTTCCACCTTCGCATCACTCACGCTACACCTCACTTGGGTTGCTTGGGTTAGTTGGGTTATTTGGGTTATGAGCTAAAACACAAGAAACACAAGTAACTCAGTGAACTACCCCGCAGCAAGCTGCGGGGCATCAAATTCTCTAAAAAACTTTCCTCCCCCTTGATGGGGGAGGATTAAGGTGGGGGTGATGATAAGATCATTTCCCCCTCACCCTAACCCTCTCCCCCCAGGGGAGAGGGAGGCCATTCATCCCCCCAGCAGAGCTGAGGGGTATTCTGGCATATTTTTATAAACACAAAACCTTAATTAAGCCTCACGCAGTGGCCCTGTAAAAATTTGAGTAGATGAAGAACCAGAAGATTTTTGGGTATTCCATCAGGATCAATGTCAAATCATGAATGTTCGGAATCCATGATTTTAAGTGAGAGGTTTTATGGGGTGTTGCCACAAAGTAGAGCTTAAAACGCACATTCCCGGTGCCTAAGAACACGCTCTCTGCTATATACTTGATCCGCCGCATGTGATAGGGAGAACTGAGCAGCAAGGCTGTGTGGAGTCCGAGGTTTTCCATGAGGCGTTTTGCCTCAGAAATTTCGTTGTGGGTGTTCTCAACAAACCATTTTTTTTGGTTCTGTTGGTTCAATTGCTTCGATGGGTTCGAAACGGCTACAGGGTTTTTTAAATCAAGGCGTACGAGTCTGCCATCGGGGCCTCGCTTCTTGATCTGCCCAGTGGCCGGGTTGATGAGGTAATCGGCAAAGCCTTCCCTCAGCAACTGATCGGCTTCCTTATCCCGTGAGCCCTTCTCCCCACCTGCGAAGAGGACCACGGCATCCGCTCTGACCGGCGCTTCCGAAATAACAAGGAACGCCGGAGCCTGGAAAACCGCCAGGAACAGCAAAATGGCGAGACCAAGAATGAACCATTTCATGATTGGGTTGCTTGGGTTGCTTGGGTTGCTTGGGTTATCGAGTTACCGGGTTACTTGGGTTATTGGGTTATCAACCCAAGAACACAAGTAACTCAATAAGCACATTAACCTTTTTGGGATTGTAGATATTTTATAAAGCCTGAGTCTAATTTTGAGACGATTTCAGCCTGATCGTAAACTGCCTTGAAATCAGCTTGATTAATATAACCTTGGTCCAAGGCGACATAGAAGTGGCTCTGTACCTCGGCTGCGGAACTCTTCGAAGTGAACTACCCCGCAGCAAGCTGCGGGGCATCAAATTCTCTAAAAAACTTTCCTCCCCCTTGATGGGGGAGGATTAAGGTGGGGGTGATGATAAGATCATTTCCCCCTCACCCTAACCCTCTCCCCCCAGGGGAGAGGGAGGCCATTCATCCCCCCAGCAGAGCTGAGGGGTATTCTGGCATATTTTTATAAACACAATGAACACATTTCGGTTATTGTCTATCCTCAGATTGTTTTTTGAATTCGCTTAGGATCATTCTCTTTAATCCTTCACCCAGCGAATAAGGGGGGGCGAATCCGATTTTTTTTACTTTTTCAGCGGAAATCTTTGTGTTCGCACAAAACTTTTTTATCCTGATGGAGCTGATGGGGTAGGTTCGGCCTGTCAATTTGGCCAAACCATCGAATGTATACCCGCCCATGATTCCAATGACATATGGGATCTTCACTTTATTGGTTCGTCTTATACCGAGCGTCTCCCGGGTAATTTTAACTAATTCTTTCATATTCAGGTCCGGTTTGTCAGAATAGTTGTAAACGTGCTTTCCGGAATGACCTTCCAACAGCTTTGTCATAAATTGGGTGAGGTTCAGCACGTACCCCATCGATTTCTTATTTTGACCATCGCCCACCATCATGAATTTCCCAGATGCAATTTGATTGAGTAGATTAAAAACATTCCCTCTATTTCTCTCTCCAAAAATGACAGTGGGCCGAACGATGATGAGGCATCTTTTATGATCCTCTTCAAACCATTTATTAAATACAATTTCGGCCTGGTATTTGCTTTTCCCGTAATCATTAAATGGCTTGATTGGGCTATCTTCGTTCGGCTCTCCTGAATTGAGCCCATACAGCGCTACGGTACTTGTGAAAATCAATCGATTGACTCCATTCTTTTCCATGGCGTAGACAAGATTTTGGGCGCCATTGACATTGACCTCGTAATAGAGTGAAGCAGGACTGACATCATCACGGTGTTCCGCGGCCAGATGGTAGACAACATCCATCCCTTGCATGGCTCCTGACAATGTTTCTTTATCCCGAACATCAGCCACCCGACAGAGGTCCGGGTAGGCCTCGCTCCGTTGCTTATCATAAATTAAAACGTGGTGGCCTTGCTTGAGTAAATCCGAAACAAGGTTGGTCCCTATAAATCCGCTTCCGCCTGTAACTAAGATTTTCATAAAACCCCTATAAGTAAAAGTTAATGAGTTACTTGGGTTACTTGGGTTGTTGAGTCCTAATATTAAATTCTATCGTAATCATCGGAGAAGCGCTCGATGTCGTCTTCTTCAAGGTAATTACCATTTTGAACTTCGATAATCTGCAAGAATCCTCCCTGGGGATTTTCCAAGCGGTGCTTTGTATGGATGGGAATATAGGTGCTTTCGTTGGTATGAACCAAGTAGGTTTCATTATCTCTCGTCACTTTAGCTATCCCTGAAACAACCACCCAGTGCTCACTTCTCTTCCTGTGAAGTTGAAGGCTTAACCTGGCTCCAGGCTTAAGAACGACCCTTTTAATCTTATATCCCTCTCCCTTCTCGAGAACGGTATAACTTCCCCAGGGTCTTTCAACTGTTTTATGGATAAGATGCTCTTCACGACCTTTCTGTTTTAATGTCTCGACAATCTTTCTGACTTCCTGAACTCTTTCCTTTGGAGTCACCAGGGTCGCATCCGGTGTATCGACAACGACCATGTCTTGGAGACCTATTGTGGCAACCAGTCTTTCACCGGAAAATATGATTGAATTTTGGCTTCCGATATCAATGGTATTCCCTTTCAGAATGTTTCCTTCCTTGTCTTTATCAACCACTTCGTCGAGGGCTGACCAACTTCCTAAATCAGACCATTGAAAGGTGGCAGGGACCATCAGCACATTCAAGCTTCGCTCCATGATTCCGTAATCAATAGAAACGGGATCCAAACTTGAATAGAGTTCATAGAGTTTGTTGGGTTCATTGAGTTCTTTGGGTTTATCGAGTTGAAATAAAAGAGATTCAATTGCTTTTAAGGTTTGATAAAGAGGAGGAAGGTGGATTTGGATTTCGGAAAGGATTTTGGAGGTTTTCCAAACGAAGATGCCGGAATTCCAGAAGTAGCTGCTATTGGAAATGTAGGTTTTCGCTTTTTCAAGGTCCGGTTTTTCGACGAAACGCTCAACCCTAAGAAGACCTTTCGATTCGGTTTTCATATGGTTGACAATTTTGATATACCCGTATCCTGTTTCAGGACGGTTTGGTTTGATCCCGAAGGTGACAAGGTTGTCTTCTTTGGCCCCCTCAATTGCCACCTTAAGGTCACTTAAAAACTTTTCATTCTCCGGGATGGCATGATCTGACGGCATTACCACCATGACAGAATTGGGAGAGAGATGATTAAGATAAACAGCAGCCAAACCGATAGCAGGGGCAGTGTTTCTTCCCAGAGGCTCCCTGATGAATTGAATCTTTTCAGTCAGCGAACCCATTGGGAGAAGGTGGAATTTTGTGTCCTGAGCCTTATCCTCTGTTGTGACAATCCAAATATTTTCCGTAGGAACAAACCCATTAATACGTTTGATGGTCTGACGAAGGAGCGTATCTTCCCCAACGATCTGCAGCATCTGCTTTGGACAAGCTTCCCGGCTTAAAGGCCAGAACCGGGTTCCGGAGCCACCAGCAAGAATAACGGCATGTATATCACTAAGTAATTGAGGGGTCATGGGGGTCAAATCTTTGGTTTTGACAATGCTGGTTTATTTACAATATAAGGAAACCAGGAATAGCGGTATTTGTTGACAAACATCCAAATCCTTGGTATGATTTTGTCATACAAAACAGGAGGGTAAGCGATGAAAAGAAGACGGGTTGCCGTAACGATCTCTCTCCCCCCCGAGATGGCTAATGATTATGAGAAAATTGCAGATCAAGAGGCCAAGAATAAGAGTCAGCTCTTTCGCGATATGTTTTTACTCTATAAGAAAAGAACCCTGGAGCAGGAATTCTTTGATCTCCAGCGATATGGGGCCAAGATGGCAAGGGAAAAAGGCGTCTTGACTGAAAAGGACGTCGAAAGGATCGTTTTCGAGGGCCGTTGAGTTTGAAGGTTGTTTTCGACACCAATATCTTCATATCTGCCTTCGTTATTCCGGGGAGTAAAGCGGAAGCAGCTTATTCCTATGCCCTGAGGGGAAATTTCACCCTTTATTCATCCGTGGCCATTCTCACAGAGACTGCTCAAAAGTTGAGGGAGAAGTTTGGCTGGGAGCAGGATAAAATTACCTCTCTTCTCAAGGCGATTGCCAAAGTCGCAATAGTCATAAAAACCAAACCTCATCTTCATCTCCTGGCGGACGAACCCGACAACCGTGTCCTCGAATGTGCTGAAGCGATTGGCGCTGATTTCATCGTAACAGGAGACAAGCATCTTCTCATCTTAAAACGCTTTCAAAACAGCCACATCGTTAGACTTTCAGATTTTCTCAAGCGGGGCTGCAGTAATGAAATACAAGTGAAC
>DCVM01000127.1 GCA_002327985.1 Syntrophaceae bacterium UBA2188
TCAAGTTCAGCATGACGTTTTCCCTCTTTATGGACTTTTTACGAGATCATCTTTTATTATTTCAATAAATTATGAACTGTAGTTTTTATAACCCTATTGTATTAAATTTATACTATTTAAATTAATAGCCCAGAGTTGGGAGTTCGCCTGCCTTCGCCGAAGTGGCTACGCGCAGGCAGGGAGTTCGTAGTAATATTTTAAACCTAATGCTCCGAACTACAAACTTATCACTCCTGAATTATTTATCTCGGCCGTCCAACCGCTCCAAGGTAAACAGAAATTTCGTTTTTCCCATCCACACCAATGGCACGATCTACCTCACCATCAAAAAAAGCACCCACTGTGCAACATCCAAGATTCAATGCAGTGGCAGCCAAATAGAGGGTTTGGCCAATATGTCCCACATCCATATAAATATAACGATAAGCCCTCTCCCGATATTTCCATTTTGAGCGCTCGACAATAGCCGTCCACACAAAAACGCATGAAGCCTCCTCCAACATTTCCTGACCCAAACCAGCCTGACAAATCTCTGAACCCAAACGCCCTTCCTTTAAAAGAATTAACTGGGCCTCCTTCACACTATAGTGATAGAGCCCCGGAGGAATTTCGTCGACTCGGTTTACAACGAGATAAGTCTCAATCGGGTAAAGGGCACCCGCAGAGGGTGAAGCCCTGAATTCATACCCCCAAGCCCTCAAAGTGATCCCTTGGGTCGCCCAGATCAACTGGGAAAGTTCAGAATAAGTGATGGATTGATTAGAAAATTCTCTGATAGAACGCCTTTGTGCAATCGTCTCCCAAAGGGATTGACCACCCTTCTGCTCAGCAGGACGAATGGAAAAATGTTTTAATGCAAAAGGAAACTCTTTATAGGGAGGGGGCTGATGTGCCCAATCGAGCCCCCCTCGTGGCATGGCTTCCCTTCGATATTTTGTTTCTTGATGATACCGGTCGCCGATTCCCTCTCCTCTGCGATCCATGGAACACCTCCTTAAAACCAAAATAAGAGAAGTTTGCTGAAAAAGCAATGAATATCTATGTGCCGAAAAAAAGCCTGAAAATTATCATCAAAAGCTTTACAAACAATTTAATGCGCACTAACATAGTAAAAAAGTATTTTTATTTAATAGGAGGACCAGGAGTCAATGGAAGAAAATAAAGGAAAAGCAAATAACCGGAGAAAAAAAATCGCTGCTTTTATTATATTTCCTGTCCTGATAGTTATCGGAGGGGTGGTGCTCTTTTTTTATAGAGAATATAAGGCAACCCATATCTCAACGGATGATGCCTTTGTCGATGGAAGGGTCCATATCATTGCTTCAAAGATCCCCGGCACGGTGAAGGCGATCTATGTTCGAGACAATCAGTTTGTCAAGAAGGATGATCCCATCCTTGAAATTGATTCCATCGATTATGAAGTCAGGGTTAAGGAATCTCAGGCAGGCCTTGAGACCGAAAGGGCAAAGCTATCTGAAATTCGGGACAAGGTGGATACAGCTAAAAAACAACTATCAGGGATCATGGCGTCGATGGAGGAGGCCAGGGCAAATCTTGAGCTTCATGAGGCCAATCTCCGACAGGCTGAGGTTGACCTCAAAAGAGCAGAGTCCCTTCTTAAAAAGGAGGTCATCCCCAAGGAACAGTATGACAGAGCAAAAACAACTTACGATGTCGCCGTCGCACAAGGAAAGGCAGCGAGAGAGCGCATTAAACAGCTTGGGGCATCCCTTGAAACTCAGAAGTCGGTGATCAAGCAGACTGAAACCTCCCTGATCCCGCAGCAGGCACAGATCCACCAGAAAGATGCCATTCTCCAGGGAGCGGAGTTGAATAGAAGCTACACCAAGATTTTTTCACCTTCAGAGGGTTACATTGCCAAGAAGTCTGTTGAAGTTGGTAATCAAATCCAGTCTGGACAATCCCTCATGGCAGTGGTTTCTCTTAATGATATCTGGATCACTGCCAATTATAAGGAAACCCAACTGGAGAGGGTCAAACCAGGCCAAAAGGTGAAAATAAAAGTGGATACCTTTCCTGGTAAGGTATTTGATGGAAAGGTGGAAAGTGTCCAGGCAGGCACCGGAGCGGTGTTTTCCCTCTTTCCCCCTGAGAATGCAACTGGTAACTATGTCAAGATCGTGCAGCGAATACCTGTCAAGATCATTCTTGATCAAAACACAGACCCTTCACACCATCTAAGGATTGGAATGTCTGTGGTTCCCACTATACTGATTAATTCTAAATGAGGCGTGGGTTGAGATGAACCGATGGATGATTGCCATCACCGTGATGTTGCCTACGCTCATTGAGATCGTAGATACATCGGTTGTCAATGTCTCCCTCGATCATATCCGAGGAAGTCTCTCTGCAGGAATCGATGAATCCACATGGACCATTACCTCTTACCTCGTATCCAATGCCATCATCATCCCCATTTCCGGATGGTTGAGCAGGCTTTTTGGAAGAAAACGCTATCTCATCTTCTCCATCTCACTTTTTACTTTTAGCTCCCTGATGTGCGGCTCCTCATGGAATCTCCAAAGCCTTGTATTTTTTAGAATTCTCCAAGGTCTTGGCGGAGGTGCCCTTCAGCCCATTTCTCAAGCAATTCTTCTGGAAACATTTCCCCCCCATCAGCATGGGATGGCCATGGCCATTTTCGGCATTGGCATCATGTTTGGGCCGATCATCGGCCCACTGATGGGAGGATGGATCACGGACAACTGGTCCTGGCATTGGATATTTTATATCAATATCCCAATTGGAATCATCTCCATCTTGATGACCTTCTTTTTTATCGTCGACCCCCCCTATATGCAGCGAATAAAAATGAGGATCGATTACTGGGGACTTTTATTTTTAGCCATTGGTCTGGGGTGCCTCCAGATCGCACTGGATAAAGGAGAGAGGGAAGCCTGGTTTTCATCGGGCTTCATCACCTGGATGACCTATATCTCCATCTCTTCACTAATCATGTTCATCCTGGTGGAGTTTTTTGCAGAGAACCCGATTGTCAATTTGCGGACTTTTAAAAATCTCTCATTCAGCACCGGGAATATCATTATGTTTTTTGTCTTTTTCAACCTCTTTGGCAGCATTGTGCTACTGCCTATTTACCTCCAGACATTGATGGGATATACATCCTTCCTGGCAGGTCTTGCTCTTGGCCCTGGGGGAATTGCCACGATAATCGCCATGCCCATTGCAGGAAAACTGGTGACGAAGATCAACCCAAAGGCAGTCCTTGCCTTTGGAATTGCTGTGGCTGGCTATTCGGTCCATATGATGGCCCAGTTCAATCTTGAGGCTGATTTTAATGCCATCTTCTGGCCAAGGGTCGTGCTGGGGATCGGAATGGGTTTTCTCTTCATCCCCCTTACAACCATGACCATGTCACACATTAGAAAAGAACAAATGGGGAATGCCACAGCTATCTTTAATCTTTTAAGAAACCTTGGAGGAAGTTTTGGCGTTGCCTTCATTACAACCATGCTTGCAAGAAGGGCACAGTTCCATCAGATCCACCTTGTGGAACACCTCACTCCTTTTGATAGAAATTTCCAGATTGCCCTACCCCAGATCTCCCAGATGTTGCAGGATAGAGGTTTTAACCCTTCCCTTTCTGATCAAGGAAGCTTAGGAGTGATTTATGGCGAGGTGATCAAACAGGCCTCCATGTTGTCATTTAATGATGCCTTTCATCTTCTCTCAACCATGATGGTACTCATTCTACCTCTTGTCCTTCTAATGAAAAAAGGGGGAACGACCGATCATCCCCCAGAAATGCATTAGCGAGAAAACCCTTGCAAAATGGAAACTCCAAGGGGCCTGGTCAAGTTTCAATGTCGAAGTTCCTCATTCCGCCAAAATACCTTGTGTAACCATGTATTATGGTCGCTTGCAAGAAGGACAAATAGTCAAGAATAAGACAAAATTTAACACTAAATGATGTTTACTTGTCATCTTCATCTCATAATATTTATAAATTTCAATATATTAAGATTACTATTACTTGGCATGACAATTGCGTACATTGATTTATGCTAACGCTCTATAGGCAAATATAATTACATAAAGGATCAAATAAAATGAGGATTCCGACCTTATTCTGGTATGAACAATGATTGAGTCTCCAGGAAAATTTTTAAAAAAAGAAAGGGAGAGCCGAAACATCCCCCTTGATGAAATCTCCAAATTTACCAAAATAAAGGAGCAATACCTCAGGTCCATTGAAGAAGATAGATACGAATTTCTCCCTCCTGCCCTTTATGTTAAGGGGTATTTGAATGCTTACGCCAGATATCTTGCTCTCGACCCGAAAGCAGTTGTTATACAGTATCAAAATTATCTTAAAAGTCTTGCTCCTCCTGAACCCATTGAGCTACAACAGCAAACTCCACCTCCCAAAAAGAGTGTCAGACCATGGTTTCTCTTCTCTCTAATCTTTGCAGTGATCCTCTTGACAAAACTCTTCATCACCTACCCCGTGCATCAACCTATAGAAGAGAAACCAAAACCTATCTTGCTTTCCTCTGTTTCATTCTCTCCAGCAATTCAGCAAGAGGTGGAGGCTGAAAGAATTTTCTCGGCTCAACAGAATGAGGGTTCGGAATTGGAAAAATCGGAAGTCGAGGATGTCTCAGTTCAATCGATTACTGATCCCAAAGTTCTTGAGGCCGGCATCGGAACAGGCATCGAAAGAGAGGGCTCTCAACAGGTTTTGACTGGGAAATGTTCTAATTTTTTTTCCAATAACCAAAGGGGTTACTTCTTCACAAGGATCAAAGCCCCGAGAGAGGGAAAGATTGCTCATATCTGGTTATGGGAAGGTAAGGAGTACCATCGAATAGAAATGGATATCAAGCCTCCGGCATGGTCCGTTTATAGTTATTTCACTTTCCGGCCACAACATACTGGAAACTGGAAAGCCGAAGTACGAGATGGGGATCATGTCCTGAACAGCCTTAACTTTAGGGTTATTCCTTCCAGTGAAGATCGTTCTTTGTAGAAATGTTCTTTCCACCCATAACCCATTTTATTTAACACCCTACCACATCTAACAGCAGCTTGCACGGCTCTCATCCGTGGAGCCTTCGCAAGGATCAACCGACTTCTCTTCCAAATCAATCACACAACAGCAGGAAGAATTTTTTCGCCCTAACATGGCGTTGATCACTGCAACCGCACAGCCCACTCCTGAACGTACTTGGAGGGCTTCGGCTGGGCAATTTCGGACACAGGCACCACACTCCATGCAGGCATCTCTACCCACAATTTCAACCTTCCCGTTTGTTAGACCCAAGACGGCATGGGGACAGACTAAAAGACACATCCCGCACCCCATACATTTTTTCTGGTCAAGTTTTAATGTGACCACATCCTTGAGATATATCAACTGTCCCATCATTCGAACTCCTTATGCAATGTATGGTGCCCCAAACCAGAGAATGAAACCTACCATCCCTGCACCAACCTCTATGGGTAATGCCCAGCGCATTTCTTTTCTTACCCCTGAGAGAGAAGTATAAGTCGAGGCTCCCGTGAAATTCATTGCCAGGTAAGCCGAAACTGCAGGGATAAGAAAAAGCCAAGCCAATATTTCAATACGACCTGTCCTTGTGATCCAATCACCCCAGCCAAAGGCCGATAGAATGATAGTAAAAAGAATCCCCAGACTGAGACCTTTTACTGAAAAGGCTCGGCCCGGAAGCCATGGCAACAATAACGGTGTTAAAACCGCACCAGATAGAAGGGCCGTCAGCATACCAAGGATAGAAAATAAACCGTGACCCAGGGTATTCGTCCAACCCTCTCCTGACTTTCCAAGTAAAGTAAAGAGAAAGAAGATAGGAATGACAATCATACCCGCTTTGAGATTTCCGACAAGTTCGATTGGGATGAGTTCTGCTCGCTCCCATGTTGTAAAGGTTTTGAGCCTCATTTCGGATGTTGCTTTAAATCCATTGTCCAGGAAAGTCGGTAGATCTGTTGCCCGGACGGGGCCGTAAATAACTTTGAAGCCGGACAATTTCTTAACATGGTGAGCCGAAACTCCGGGACCTGATAACTGGGGTAAAACCAATTCCCGATGCAAAACAATTTGACTTATACCGCTTGATTCAATCCGGTTAACCAGCTCCGCTGTTCCAAAAGTTCCCTTACCCGATGCACACCAAACATTAATACCTTTCGTATCCAGAACCAGTATCCACATATCTCGGCCCGGCAATGCTTCGCGTAACTTGTCAAAACTCATCTTATAATTAGCGGTGACTAAAACTGGGGACTGCTTACTGGGATTCCCAAGAGCATAAAGACCGGGGTCAATGGTGTAATGCATACGGCCTATTCCCCAGCGGGCCTTAAAGGTTCCCAAACGGTCTGCCCAAAAAAGAGAGGAAGATACCCGAGGGATGGGCCCAATCGGTGTCTGGACTAAACCAATGACAAAGGGTTGCTTTAAACTTGAAAGGCTCAACTGAACCTTTTCAACAGGGGCTCAACAACTTGTAGTTTGAGAGCAAGAGTTCTGTTTCTCAGAGGAGAAACATTTTGATTCATCCATAAAGGTCTCCTAGTTACTCAGAAAATAAGTGTTTCGTTCAACGGTGACGATGCCCGTATCGTTAATAAAAGGTTAGGTTTAGCGTCTCTTCATTCTTTGGCCGTTGCCTTAACCGATAACCGAAACGGGCTTCCTTGCCCTAACCTAAATACTTTCAACACGGTTCAATGATAGCGAAGGATTCCTCTTAAGCTATTTAACCTTATACCATCCCTTTCATCATGGGCCCGAGAAAATCCTTTACACGCTCTGCTAAATGTTCTGCCTTGATCAAATAGATACAACAAATCTCTCCGCCTTTTTCCCAACTGATCATCGCCAGCTTATCCCCTGCCCGGATATGGGCCCGGTCTCTCAATTCTTTGGGAAGCACCATCTGCCCCCGTTCGTCGACGCTGATGATGGATTCGACTTTACAATAATTCACTCCCATTTCCACTGGTGAACAGCAGGCCTTTTGATCTTTTTTAGACATGGCACTGTCTCCATTTAATGTTATCTCTGATAAAGTCAAATAATCAGAATTATCAGTATGTACTGATAATAAACTAACCGAACGCATTTGTCAAATAATAAAAGATAAATTTTATGAGGCCTTTCGGAAGTGAGTGGCAAAAACCAGATAAGCCTTTGTTAAGAATCTAAAATGGGTGAGAAAAATTCAAGGGGCAGAACTCCCAGTCCTGCCCCTCACCATAAAATCAACATGCCTTTAAGTCTCTAACAGGATCAGGTCGGGATCTTCGAGGCGGGCAATAACGGTATTGAGAAATCGGGCTCCTTCTCCCCCATCAACCACCCGATGATCAAAAGAGAGGGCCAAGCTGAGAATTTTTCGAACCACTAATTTTCCATTTTTCACCACGGGCGTATCTTTGATCTTTCCGACACCAAGGATCGCTACTTCGGGATAGTTGATGATCGGTGTGGCATAGATTCCCCCTAATGCTCCATAGTTGGAGATGGTAAAGGTTCCCCCTTTTAAATCTGCCAGATCAATCGTGCGATTCCTTGCCTTTTCGACCAACCTGGTCAACTCATCCGCTATTTGAAGGATAGATTTATCCTTTGCATTCTTTACCACGGGAACCATCAGTCCTTCAGGAGTATCGGTCGCGACGCCAATATTAAAATACTTTTTCAGAATGATCTCCTCGTTTTCATCATCCAATGAAGCATTAAGATAGGGATGCTCACTTAACCCCGCAATCACCGCTTTGATAATGAAGGGAAGGATGGTCAGTTTGATCCCCTTTTTCTCTGCCGCTTTTTTCTCCTTCTCTCTGATCTTCCACAACCCTGTAACATCAGCCTCATCCATCGCCGTTACGTGAGGTGCGGTATATTTTGACTTAACCATGGCTTTGGCAATGGATCGCCGAACACCCCGCAGAGGAACACGATCGACATAGCCGTATAAATCATATTTTTTGACCTTAGCAATTTTCTTTTCTGGTTCAGGGATCTTTTCTTTACTTTCTGCGAATTGGCGAACATCTTTTTCTAAAACCCTGCCCTCAGGCCCTGTGCCTTGCACTTTATTAATATCTAACCCTAACTCTTTTGCTAAAGCCCGAACAGCTGGTGCTGCAAGGGCGTGCTCGCTGACCAGGGCTGTTTTAATGGGTTCAGCCTTTACGGCTACTGCGGAAACCTCTTCGGGCGCTTCCTCCAACTCGCCGACCACACCAACTGATTTAGGCCTTGGAGGAGAAGTGGTCAATGTTTCTCCTTTCTCCCCGAAGATAACAATTACCTGTCCGACTTTGACAATTTCCTTCTCGTTGGCCAATATCTTCAGAATGACCCCTGTTTTGGGAGAAGGAATTTCTGCAAGGGCTTTATCGGTTTCTACCTCAACAAGGGGCTGTCCTTCCTTCACCTCGTCACCTTCTTTGACTAACCAGCGAACAATCTCACCTTCTGTTAAACCCTCTCCGATATCGGGAAACTTAAATTCAAATGTCATAAAGTCCTCCAAAAAAGTCTAACTGGAATATTGGAATAGTGGAATATTGGAACAATGGGAGAAAAACCTAAATAAGAAAATGTAAACTTTTTTATTTTCGAAACTATCATTCCATTATTCCAACATTCCATCATTCCATCAGTTTTTAAAAGTTCATTACCTTCTTCACTGCCGTGACAATCCTTTTTAGATTAGGAAGATAATAATGCTCGGATTTCAATAAAGGAACAGGAATATCAAACCCTGTCACCCTGTCGATGGGTGCTTGAAGAGAAAAAAAGGCTTTCTCATTGATCAGGGCAATAATCTCGGCGCCCAAACCACATGTTTTGGGCGCCTCGTGAACAATAACCCCTCTCCCTGTTTTCCGAATTGAATTGACGATAGCATCCACATCTATCGGTGAGATGGTTCTGAGATCAATGATTTCCACATCAATCTTATCTCCTTTCAACTCTTCAGCCGCATTCAATGCCTCACGAACCATTGCCCCCCAAGCGACGATTGTTATGTCTTTCCCCTCCTGAACCATTCTTGCCTTTCCAATTGGGATGGTATAGTCCCCTTCTGGAACCTCTTCGCGGATTGCACGATAGATACGCTTGGGTTCCAAAAAGAGAACAGGATCAGGTTCTCGAATGGAAGCAAGAAGAAGGCCCTTAGCTTCATAGGGAGTCGAAGGGATGACGACTTTAATCCCAGGGGTGTGAGCCAAGATCGCCTCAGGACTTTCGGAGTGATGTTCGGGTGCGTGAATACCACCTCCATATGGAACCCTGATGACCAAGGGACAGATGAACCTTCCTCTTGAGCGGTTTCGCATTCGTCCAATATGGTTGGTAATCTGATCTAGACAGGGATAGAGAAAACCATCAAATTGAATTTCTGCAACCGGACGAAATCCATAGAGGGCCATTCCTAAAGCGGTCCCGACAATCCCTGACTCTGCCAGAGGTGTGTCCACGACTCGATCCGTACCAAATTTTTCCTGAAGGCCATCTGTAACTCGAAAGACGCCCCCTTCCCTTCCGACATCCTCTCCTAAGACAACTACCCGGTTATCTTTTCCCATCTCTTCCCGAAGAGCAAGATTGATTGCCTCTACCATATTGAGTTTAGCCATCGCTAAGATCCTCTCTATTGAAAATAACGTGACCCTGTCCCTGTCGCGTGTCCAGCCTTATTACAAACTCCCTTTTAAATATTCCATCTGTTCTTTTAACTGTGGTGTCATCTCCGCATAAACGTATTTAAAAATGTCTTCGACCTCTGGCACTGGAACAGCTTCAGCGTCTTTCACCACCTGATCAATCTCCTTTTGAGCTTCTTCAGTGAGTCGTTGCTCAATCTCATCGTTCCAGAGGCCTTTCTCTTCGAGATAAAGTTTCAACCGGACCATTGGATCGAGCGGTTTCCATGTTTCTATCTCCTCATCCTTTCGATATTTGGTTGGATCATCTGCCGTAGTGTGAGGTCCAAACCGATAAGTCACTCCTTCGATCAATGTAGATCCTCTTCCAGTACGGGCTTTTTCCGCTGCCTCCTTGGTCGCTGCAAAAACGGCAAAAAGGTCATTTCCATCCACTTGAATCCCATCCATTCCGTAGGCAATCGCTTTCTGGGCAATCGTCTGGGAGGCCGTCTGAATTTTTCTCGGAACGGAAATGGCGAATTGATTGTTCTGGCAGAAGAAAATAGTCGGAGTTTTGAAGACACCTGCAAAGTTCATCGCCTCATGGAAATCACCTTTTGAGGTTGCACCGTCTCCGAAATAGGCCATGGTGACAATTGGGTCCCCTTTAAGCTTCGCGGCCCATCCCACCCCTACAGCATGAAGGGGATGGGTCCCGACAGGGATGGAGACGGGCAACACGTTAATCCCTTCTGGAGCACGGCTTCCTTCTTCATTTCCCATCCAGTAAAGAAAGACCGTTTTAAGCGGAATCCCCATCATCAGAGCAGCTCCTAATTCTCTAAAAGCAGGAAAGACCCAATCCCCCTTTTGAAGCACCGAGGCACTTCCAACCTGGCAGGCCTCTTGACCCCAGATGGGGGCGTAGGTTCCCATCCGGCCCTGCCTCTGAAGCATTAAGGCCCTCTGATCCGCCAGCCGAATGAAGAGCATCTTTTGATAAAGATTGAACGTATCCTGGTCGCTGAAAGGTGGGTGCAAATTCCGTTGAAGCGTTCCCTCCGGTTTAAGAATCTGAAACATCTTCCCCTTCAGGGGATGATAATCTTCAAACAAACTCATAGAGCTCTCCTCCATAACGGAATGATGGAATATTGGAATGTTGAAATAATGGCATAGAAAGAAAATTTTCTATCATTCTATTTTATTAAACCCAATACTCCATTCTTCCATTATTCCGGTATTCCAGGGGTTCTATTCCAGTGCCCACTTCTTCAATCGGTCGTAGTCTGCTGAACCGCAGATCCACTTTCCTGTCTTTTTATTGAAGAAAAATGGAACCCCACCACAATAACCCTTGTCATACTCTCTCATCAGTTTAGCATTGGCTTCATTGTGCCATACCTCAAGTTGTTCGATCTTGATACTCTCTTCATCCTCTAACCTCTCCACGAGAGGTGTCATCTTGTGGCAGTGGGGTCATTCCGCACCAGCAAATTCCAACAAATACGATTCTTCTTTTTCCATATTGTCGCCTCCTTATATCGCTTTCTCTCTTTTAGTGATTCTCTCTTTCCCATTTTCACAGAATCTGCCCATCTTTGTAATTCTTACAAAATGATTGGGGAGAAACCTATGCCGCCCCAACCTATTTTGTTTGTTTGATAGCTATCGTTGCAACATATTTCCCTTGAAATCGGGCTGCTGCTAATTCGTTCTCGCTCGGCATTCGCTCTCCTTGACCCCCTGCAATCGTTGATGCCCCATAAGGAGATCCTCCCGTCATCTCATCGATTCGCATCTGTCCTTGGAAGGAATAGGGCAAACCTGCAACAATCATCCCATGATGTAAAAGTGAAATATGAAAACTCAAAATGGTGGATTCTTGTCCCCCATGCTGTGTGGCCGAACTGGTGAAGACACTTCCTACTTTACCGACCAGGGCCCCTTTTGCCCAAAGTTGTCCTGTGGCATCAAGGAACTGGCGCATTTGCCCACACATATTTCCAAATCGTGTGGGTGTACCAAAAATAATGGCATCAGCCGAAGCGAGTTCATCAACTTGACATATGGGAATATGAGCAAATGATTTCTGAGGTTCAAGGGCTCCCATTTCCTTAAGTACTTCCTCTGGCAGTGTCTCCGGGACTCGGCGCATTTCAACTGTTGCTCCGGTCACTTCTTTAGCTCCTTCTGCAATGGCTTTTGCGAGATGGTGAATGTGTCCATACATAGAATAGTAGACGATCAAAACCTTCATAGCTTATAACCTCCCTTCGATACAAATCTATTTTAATTCCGCCCTTTTTATAACCTGAAATCTCATCCCCTTTATAAATCCAATCAAAAATATTTGGAATGATCAATTCTAAAGCTCCCAAGGCTGGCTCTCTGTCCCTTGGCCACCATGATGATACAGTCTCCAAGGGGAGAGGGAGGAGGTGGGGGGCGAAAATGTTAGAGCCTTTCATGTCCGAATGACCAGGCCCTGGGCCTCTTTCTTTCTCTTTAAAAATATCGTTCTTCCAATCAGTCTTGCCAAGGGAATGTAAAGAACGATTAAAACCATGACCGGAAACAGGGATGCGGTTAGGGCATCTGATTTAAACCCCTCAATTAAGTAAGCAAGAATAAGCAAGATGGCGGTGAAATTATGAGTACAAATCATTCCAAAATTGGCAGGCGCCATCTTACCGGGTTCCTGATAAAAAGCTCTTAAAATGGAAATGGTCTTGTATGCAATCGGAAGGGTCAATAAAGAAATCAACCCCAGCAAAGGAATCTTCCCCAAGATTACCCCTACAAGGATCGCTCCATAAGCAGAAAAAAGACTCAGGATAAATAAACCAACTCCTGTCTCCCTGCCGAAGCGAGCGACTAAGTTCAGTTTCCCTCCCTTTCGGTCTTCTTCATAATCAGGAATCTCATTAATCGTAATCATTGAAAAAAGCATGATCCCAAAAGGAAGGGTTCCCCAAAAAGCCTCCCAGGAAATTCTTTGAGTTTGGACATAATAGGCTCCAAGACCAATGCCTGGCCCAAAACAGAGGAGCTGCGCCACCTCTCCAAGACCTCGATAACCAAATCGGATAGGCGGAGCAGTATAAAAATAGGCACAGAAAAAACCAATGACTAAAAGGAGAAGAATAAACGGTCCTCTTGTGATACCCAGAAAAACACCTATCCCGATAGCGACGAGGTAAAAGTTGATAAAAACATTTCTCATCCTCCGTGGTTGAATCAACCCTGAGGAAAGAAGCCCGCTTCCACCGGTATAAGGATTTCTCTCATCCGTGGCAAAGACATCCACCAGATGGCGAAAGTCATAATAGTCATCCGTCATGTTCAGAGCCATGTGATTAAGGAGAAGGCCGAGCATCACCAGAAGGAAATATTCCGGATAAAACTTCCCATCCGTCGTCCAGGCAATCATGCTCCCCAATATTCCAGGCATGAAACTGGCGGAGGTAAAATGAAACCGGAAAGCCTTCCACCAGATTCTCCAAGTTTCAACTTGCATCCTACCCCTTTTTATTTCTTATCCAATAATCTAAACTTAACCGTCCTGGTCCTTGGGAAAACAGGAGCAGGCATCCACCAAACATGCTCACGTTCTTCAAGAACATGATCATCTGAATTCGATCAGCAAAATTGGTATGAAAGATAAGCGTAGTTGGAATCAAAAAGATGAGGATCAGGAGTGCTCCGAATCGGGTGAAATATCCCAATATCACGGTGATGCTTCCCACCAGTTCAAAGACAATGGCACCCAAGAGGAAAAAAGTAGTATTGGACATTCCGAATTTGGCCATGTACTGGGCTGTGTCTTCGAAGTTTCCGATCTTTCCGATCCCTGAATTGAGAAAGATTAAAATAAGAAGAATCCTACCGATCAAACTGATAAAAGCCTTCAG
>DCVM01000186.1 GCA_002327985.1 Syntrophaceae bacterium UBA2188
TTAAACTTCTTGAAACCCTAATGAATACAGAACTTCCCTCCTTTCGTTCTCAGATGGCACCCCTCCTCTTTCTCGTAGGGATCTTCTACTTGAATTTCATTGGACGAATTGTTTTATCACCTATGATGCCCACTGTTGAAAAAGATCTGAACGTGGGACATGACGAAGCAGGGTCCCTTTTTTTCATGATTTCCCTGGGATATTGCCTTGGTTTACTATTCTCTGGTTTCATCTCCTCCCGTCTGAACCATCGAAGGACCATCCTTCTTTCTTCCATTGCAGTGGGTGG
Organism: Syntrophaceae bacterium UBA2188; assembly: GCA_002327985.1. GTDB lineage: Bacteria > Desulfobacterota > BSN033 > BSN033 > UBA1163 > UBA1163. The sequence continues at coordinate 290 of DCVM01000186.1, forward strand.
AACGCTCATCATGGTTTCGGTCAGCCATGACCTGTGGATGATCCGCCTTGGGCTGATCCTTCTGGGGATAGCAGCAGGATTTTATCTTCCTTCTGGCATTGCCTCGATCACAGAGCTGGTCCGTCCCGAACACTGGGGCAAGGCCATTGCCATTCATGAGTTGGCTCCCAATCTTGCCTTTGTCACTGCTCCCCTTCTTGCGGAGGCGCTTTTAGGAGTTTTCTCTTGGCGTGGTGTGTTGATGTGGTCTGGGATTGCTTCTATGGTTTCAGGGGTGGTCTTTATTATTTTTGGAAAAGGAGGAGGATTTCCAGGAGAAGCTCCAAATGTGAGCACCCTCCGGATCATCCTCAAGGAACCTTCTTTCTGGATCATGATGGCGCTCTTCAGCCTGGGCATTGGTGCAAGCTTTGGAGTCTATACGATGTTGCCTCTATACCTGGTAGCAGAAAAGGGGATGGACCGGACGTGGGCCAATACGTTTATCGCCTTCTCACGGATTTTTACCTTAGGTTCCTCTTTTCTTGTGGGGTGGATGACAGACCGAATCGGTCCCCGAAAGACCCTGATGGGTGTTTTTATAGCAGCCGGCGTTGTCACGCTCCTCCTCGGGCTCGTTTCTGGCTCATGGATCATTCTTATTGTTTTTCTTCAATCCATCCTTGCCACCTCGTTTTTTCCAGCGGGATTTGCAGCCCTCTCCCGGATTGGCTCTGCTAAAATTAAGAATGTGGCTGTCTCTCTTACCGTGCCTGTTGGGTTTCTTCTCGGGGGCGGAGTCATTGCGGCTGGAATCGGAATGATGGGAGAGATGGGATCTTTTGCTCTCGGGTTTATTCTTTTTGGAGGAATCCTCTTGTTGGGCTTTCTATTAGCACGATCTCTGAGATTTAACCATACCCAATAGATTACTATTTTCTAAAATTTCACTCCGTCACACCACTCTCTGGCATTTTGGAACATTTGGATCCATGGGGAAGCCTTGAGCTCATTGTTGAGATGACCAGGCATCCATGCCCATTGCCATTTCAGAAACGCTCGCTCCGGATGAGGCATCATGGCCAGATGGCGTCCGTCAGGGCTACAGAGTCCTGTCATGCCGAAAGGGGACCCGTTCGGATTAAAGGGATAACTTTGTGGCGTCTTCCCATCCACCCGGCCCTCATCGTCCACGAAGACGAGCGGAACCAGTTTTCTGAGGAGGACCTCGTCCATCAGCATGGGATCGGGAAAGACAAGTCTTCCTTCGCCATGAGCCACCCAAATTCCGAGTGTTGAATCAGCCATGCCCTTGAACATGATCGCTGGACTTTCCAAAATTTTAACGGTTACCCAGCGGGATTCAAAACGCCCGGAAACATTTTGAACAAACCTGGGTTGCTGGTTATCTGGGATTCCCACCCAGGGTACCCATCCGAGAAGGGCGAAGAGTTGGCAGCCGTTACATACACCCAGGGAAAATGTATCGGGACGATGATAAAAATCATCAAACATTTTTCTTAGCCTTTCATTAAATCGGATCGCGGCAGCCCAGCCTTTGGCACTTTCCGGGACATCCGCGTAAGAGAATCCCCCGACCGCAACCAGTCCTCTGAAACGCTCCAACCTGATTCGTCCACGGATCAGATCGGTCATGGTGATATCCCACGGGCTGAACCCCGCCTGATAAAAAGCGGAGGTCATCTCGCGATCACCATTACTTCCTTCTTCCCGGAGGATAGCCACTTCCGGTTTGTCTTTTATTTTAAGTATCGGGGTTGGCGTGGGTTGGGGTTTAAAAGGAATGATATAGCTCGGACCCTTGCGGTCGAAGATGTTTTTCCTTTCCTCATCGGCGCACTGGGGATTCATCTGAAGACGCTCGATGTGATAAGATGTTTCCTCCCACCATTCGCGCAGCATACACATGCTCGATTCAAGAACCTTTTGCGAATTATAGGTTACCCGAATTTTCTTTTCCTCTATGGTTTCTCCAATCGGTGTCGAGTTCAGGCGAAAAGCATCCAGAAGCTCAAGGACCTTCCGAACATCTTTCTCACGGCACTCAATGACGACTCCCAGCTCTTCGGCAAAAAGCCTTTGGATGGGGCTCCAGGGACCGTCCATGTGGATGTTTAACCCGCAGTTTCCCGCAAATGCCATTTCGAGCAACGTGGTGATGATCCCTCCATCGCTGATGTCGTGTCCTGCAAGAATTAAATTCTCTGACATCAACGTTTGGATGGCCTGGAAGGCGCGTTGAAGCCTATCCGGATCATCCACGTCCGGAGATTCGTTTCCGACTTGTCCATAAACCTGTGCAAAAGCCGAACCTCCAAGCCGAGCCTGATGCCCAGCGATATCGATGAAGATGAGCTGGCTTTGCCCCGGGCTTTTGATATCCGGTGTGATCACCTTCGTGATATCGGGCATCGTCGCGTAAGCAGAGATCACAAGCTCACGGGGAGATTTCACGATTTCATCTCCAACTCGAGTCGCCATGGACAGACTATCTTTTCCGCCATCGACGGCAATCCCCAGCTGGATCATTAAATCCCGCATGGCGCAAGCGGCCTCGTAAAGGGCTGCTCCTTCACCGGGAAGTTTGGGTGCCCACATCCAATTGGCCGAACACTTTATATCTTGCAGGCGACTGATTTGTACCCAGACTATGTTGGTCAGCGCTTCTCCAACCGCCATTCGAGCCCCTGCCTTTGGGTTGACCAGCATCTTAATAGGTTGCTCACCAATCGAGGTGGCGGCTCCTGTTAATCCAAAATGGCTTTGGGCGATCACCGCCATATTGCCGACTGTTAATTGAAGTGGACCGCAACATTGTTGCTGAGCAATCAATCCGGTCACGCTCCGATCAACCTTATTGGTAAGAAATCTTTTTGAACCCACAGTTAGGTTGCGAAGCACCCGAGCCAATGCCTCTTTTACTGTCAGATCCTTTGGCCACTCAAGAGGCTTCAGTGAAGGTTCGATCCTCACGCCCTTGAATGTTTTCTGTGGCATATTGCCCAGAACCTTTGCGAGGTTCAGATTGACAGGTCTTGAATTATCTTTCTCATCATGCACTACGAAGCGGCCATCTCCGGTCACTTCTCCGAGGATTTCGCAATTGACTTTTTCCCTTCGGCAGATGGATATGAACTCCTCGATTCTTTGGGGGGGGATCAGAAAACCGCATCGTTCTTGGTATTCGGCAATCCAGATTTTGAGTACCGACAGGGTGGGATCTCCTAACTTGATCCGTCTGAGTTCGATTTTACCCCCGGTTTTTTCGACAAGCTCCTTCAGGACATTGGCAGGCCCGCCCGCTCCCTGGTCATGAATGCTAATAATAGGATTGTTTTCTCCCATCTCAATGCAAGCCCTAATGACACGGTTCATCTTTTGTTCCATTTCCGCATCGCCACGCTGGACCGCATTAAAATCGAGTTCTTCTTCATTCTCACCTTGCAGTTTGCTGGAGGCCGAGCCTCCGCTCACCCCAATCCCATAAGCGGGGCCACCGACTTGAACAATCAGCATTCCTCTTTCAGCTTCATCCTTTTCAATATGCCTGGCATCGATCTGTCCGATACCGCCTGTAAACATTATTTTTTTAATCCATCCCCAACGTTCCCCGCTGGGAAGCTTCTGGTCGAAAGACCGTGTAAAACCAAGCACCACGGGCTCGCCGAATTTATTCCCATAATCGCTGGCGCCATCGCTTGCCCTTATCTCAACTGCAAGCGAAGAGGCCAGGTTCGATGGATAGGCAAACGATTTGGTTTCCCAGGGTAAGTCATAACCAGGAATGAGCAAATTTGCGACGCAATATCCCGCTGTTCCGGCAACCACCAGGCCCCCTTTCCCTGTGGCCTGGATGTCACGGATCCGCCCGCCTGTTCCTGTTTCAGCACCGGGGAAAGGGGCGACGCCGGTCGGGAAATTGTGCGTCTCCGCAGTAAAAATGATGTGGTATTGCACCTGCTGCATCTCGAAAGGCCCTGGCTTTCCGGGTTGTCCGGGGACGATCGTCCAGCAGTCATATCCCTTGATCCCGCTTGAATTATCCTTGAAGGCGATGATACTGTTTGAGGGGTTAGCCTTTAAGGTCGATTTGACGATATCCATCAGCGTTTCTGGCATGACCACCCCGTTGATCACCTGTTTCCCTTTGAAATAGCCATGCCGTGAATGCTCGCTGTTGGCGTTATCCAAATCCCTTATTTCAACAATCGTGGGATTTCTTCCCTCTTCCTTGACAAAGTAATCATAGTAGAGATTTCTATCCCACTCATCCATCGCAAGCCCCGGTATTTCCAAGAGGGCGTTTGGGCCTTTTTCCAACAGGGGAATCTCAAAAACCGGTTCCGGTAGCATTCCAGTTTCGAACGTCTGTAACGGTTCATCATACAAGCATTCTGTCATTCGATCGTGATGTTCCTGAATAAAGCGGAGCTTATCCACCCCTGGGGAGAGCTGATATCGCCGGGAACGTTCTATCCGCATCACTTTTTCGAGCCCGCAGGTTTGGCAAATGGCAACGATATTCGTTGAATAGGCCGTCGCAAAATTCATACGTGGACCCAGTTCCACCACCTCGCGTCCATCAGGACGGGTTGGTTTCAGGGAGATACTCTCCGATACAAAGCCGTCAGCCAAGAGCTGTCTTAAAACGGAAAGCTCATTAGGATTTAATGGGGCGGAAGTTTCTACATTGAAGCAGTATTCCAGTTTCTCACTTCTTCCCAGGAAAAAGCGTAACATTCGTCCCCTCCTGCTTACTTAGAAAATAATGGTTTCGTCTAAAGGCAACGGTAAGGATGCCTCTGCCTGCCGGTAGGCAGGTGCATCGTAGCCCTAACCTATCAACTTTATTTTCATGGTTCGAGGGCGCCCTCCGGGCATGGGGCATTAGTTAGAAAACAAAAGTCTTTGTTTTGAGGGCTAAGGCTAAGATGCCAGTTTTGTTAAGGGGTTAAGTCATCGGTCTTAAAGATTTCACTTTACCCTTTCACCTCGCCTAAACTGGCTTCATAACCGTTGCCATAACCCGAACACCTGGAATATTTTCATGCTTTGAGGGTACCATCCGGCCATGTGGCATTAATAAAAAAGCCTTGTAGGTACACCGCTTTTATAAACGACCTTTCCATCCTTAAGATAAATATGCCGATGGACGACCAGGTTTAAAATATAACTTTGCCAGGCGCGTTCTTTTTCATTGACTCTTTTAGCCAGCGTCTCGGCATTATCATCCGGTCGAATCAGTACGGGCATCTGGAAGATAATCGGACCGTTATCATAGGCGACGTCATCTACAAAATGCAAGGTCACGGCGCTCTGGGTTATCTCACCTCGGTGATAAGCAGCCATGATTGCTTCGTGCACATAATGTCCATACATGCCTGTTCCGCCAAACCGTGGCAGTGGACCTGGATGGATATTGATTGTTTTTGCAGGATCGAGTCCTCTTACAAACTTTAACCATCCGGAGCACATCACAAAGTCAGCCTGATATGTTTCAACAAAGGTTCGGTAACCTTTGGCATCAAAGGGCCCGGCCCAATACCCGAAAGGAATATGAAGGGCGTCTGCTCTTTTACGCACCCCTCCCTGTGGATGATTAGAAATGACTCCGATGATTTGAGCGTCAAGGACCGGCGGATTCGTTCTTGAAAATTCGACCAATTCTTGAAACCCAGAGCCTCCCCCCTTCTCATCGCCACTCGCAAAGACTAAGATTCTAATCCCCGCACCCTTTGACTCCATCTCTTCCTCCTCCAGTAAGAATGGGGATGTGATGACCATCAACGAACGATCTTATTTTTGAAGAAATAAGAGACCATTCCTCTTTTGATGGATCAGCGATCCTAATATGCAGGATAAATCATTTGTGAAAAAAGTCAACCCTCAGTTTTTATGCTACATCACAACAATCAATACTCTATTAATGCCATGGTCCGGGTGCCTTCCAGGTTGTCTTGAAAACACGACCTTCTGCCAGATTTTTTACAATTGGTCCAAGAAATGTTGCGATAGCTGCGTTTCTTCCCCAAAAGAAGATATGGAGTTTGGTATCATTTCGTGCTATCCTATTTTATAAATGGGGAGGTGAATGACGCACGGCGTAATGAAAAAGACCCTGCCAAGGCGAGCGCCTCTGCCGCTTCGAGAATGTTACAACAGATTTCCGTCTCCCCCAAACAAGGAGAGTATATCGTGTAGGCTATTGCCAACCACGAAGCCTTCGTGGAGCCCAAGAAAATTGACTCGCCTGTTGGTCAAATGATCAACGACGCGCTCTACGATGCTGATAAATTCCGTTGGGGCCCGGACAATTTTACCCAGACTCTTTGGCAAATGCTCCGTTCCTCAGGGGCGTCCATCGCTCCCCTGATCCATAGGTTTCCGAAGGGAATGGAGGGGATCTCTTCGATCAAAGAAACCTTCCGCACGGAGACGGGGAAGATCTATGGACCGGAGTTCATCGAATTGGGGCTTAAGATCGGGGAGAAAATTTACCTGTTTCTCCAGGAACGGTTCTCCAAGGAACTTCACCAGAAAAGCTAAAATTTTAAAGCAAGTCAGTTACTTCTCTTCAAAATACTTGACATCCCCCGTACAAAAAGATTCAAGAAGGTGGTCAGGTCTATTTTCTTGGCATGGCCTCTCATAATGAGAACTCAGGGGTCTTGAAATGTGGAAAAAGGGACGGTTCTATTTTCCAATTGACAAGGGGCCTACCATACCAAACTTATAAAGACCCAGGGTGTCATCCCTAAAAAAGTTGGCCCTGCCCTGGAGCAAAGCGGTATAGGGGGGATGCGTCGGATAGCAGCGGGGAATGTCTGATTTTAATTCTTGACTGCATCGTTGCTTTATGTCATTGTAACCGCGAAAAGCAAGAGGTGAGTCCAATATGCCTTCTAAGAAGGGTGGCGGGATGAAACAGGACTTAAAAAGTTTTAAAGAGGAGATCGTTCACCAATTACATGTTATCTCTGAAGGTGTGATTGACCAGGTGAAGCAAGTCGCTGAGGGTGTTTCCAATGTTGATGAAAAGCTGGATAGAAGGTTTAATGAATTGAAGGCTGAAATCCAAGAAACGAGACAAGAGGTATTGGCAGCCGTCAAATTCTCTTACGCTGAATTGGATAAACGTTTGACCACCCTTGAGAAAGAATTTATTGAACTCAAACATCGTGTTGAAAAAATAGAGACTCGGTCTATCTCCTAAACCAAATACAACACACCCGCATTCTTCTTATTTGCGAAACCGGTATTGCCCATAAATAAATTGAAGGCGAAGCTTGGGTGTCGCGTCAGTGTAAAAGTGGGGGTCAGGTCTATTTTCTGGTCATGCGCTTTTGTGAGGAGAGCCCAGGGGGCAGGTCTTGAAATGTGAATTATGGTGTCCTCTCTAAAAAAGTTGGTGGCTTACATAAAGCTCATGGCTGAAAGGTGAAAGCTCAAAGCAAGATAAGACATTGGGTTATTGAGTCACAAACCTCGAAGCAAGGCAGTTACTTCTGATCCTTTGATAAAATATTTAAAATTTAGTGGTCAGGCATAGATAATGAAAGAATGATATATGAAAATCCGTGATATTATAAGGTTGATAGAAGCAGAAGGCTGGTATTTGGTTGAAACAAAAGGGGGTCATAGGCAATATAAGCATCCAAAAATTCCGGGCCGGGTTACAATTGCTGGACACCCTAATGATGATTTGGGTCCAGGCACCGTTAATAGCATTTTAAAGCAGGCAAAACTGAAGGAGGTCAAGTAAATATGTATCGTTTTCTTATCGTGATCGAAAAGGCAGATGGTAACTATTCAGCTTACTCACCCGATCTACCTGGGTGTGCGGCGGCAGGAACTACTCGTGAAGAGGCAGAGCAGAACATGTACCAGGCTATCGAAATGCATATTAATGGATTACGAGAAGATGGGTTACCTGTCCCTGAATCAACTTCCTTTGCAGAGTATGTGGCTATTCAGTAAAAATTTGGAAATCACATCATCATCTCTATCCATCTCTCCATGAAGAGGTGTCCTCCCTAAAAAAGTTAGCCCTGCCCTGAAACATACCGCCAAGGGCAAAGAGTAAGGCGTATAGATTCGAAGCAAGATGCTCTACCTCGTCCCGCAAAAGATAAGCTTCGAGGAGTCGATTCTCATCATGGAGAGTCTTGTTACGCTCAGGCCTGAAGTCGTTCAAAAGCTTCTGGAAATGTGCCGGTTTGTCAAAGTTAAAAGGCTTTTCATGTACATGGCCGAAAAGCATAGGCATCCCTGGGTGGAGAAGCTTGATCTGTCACAGATACATTTCGGCAAAGGGAAGAGGAGGATCGTATCCGGGGGAGAACTCAATCCCAAGTATAATATCACGGTCCCCAGAGAACAAAGCGAAGGAACAGCTTGAGAAAAGATACAGTCTTTTTCAGACAGGTGGAATTGCTCCTCCGGGTCTTGCCACTTGTAAACCAAGAGGAAGTTTTTGCCCTGAAGGGTGGAACTGCAATCAACTTCTTCTTAAGGGATCTCCCTCGTCAGCGTTTTGATGTACTGAAGATTTTGCAAGGCTCTGTCTTTTGGACTGAAAAGAAAAAGGCGAATTGGCCATTTTCCGCCAGTTCGCCTTTTCCACGATTCCAATAGGTTAGATATGATTTCAGTCTGTGATCTTGACCGGTTCGAAACTACAAGTTGTTAACCTCCTAACCTATTGAGATCATTAATAAAAAATCTGGCTCCCATTTCGGGAAGCCTCTTGGACAATGGTTTCCACTTTCTCCAGCTGGATTCTTTCAATTGCTGAGAGCAACATCCACTGGTCGACGTAGGGTTCGAACTCCCCATTTACGAAGACGCTATTGCCCTTTCCTGCGGGACCTCGTTGTAAGGGAAGAGCGATGAGATTCCCAAACCCACCCTTTGGCATCGTATCCTGACTTGGGAAGAAACGATCATAAGAATCCAGACCGATTTGATGGCGTCGTTCCATTGAACGTGTCAAGATGGCACAACCAAACTTCCGAGATAGGGAAGCCGAAACCGGGCGGTCGAAGAACGACCAGACATGTCCTCCCTTCCCTGATCTCGAACGTTCCAGTGCTGCTGAAACCCCTATCTCACTGCAGGTTCTAAGAAAAATAGCGACATCTTCTTGCCAGGATTTTTTGTCGAAATCGACGGCCAGAAACCAGCAGGTTTCATCTGGTAAAAGTGGGTACACTCCTATCGTCTGTTTTCCGAGTAGGTGGTCACGAATCACCTCATCTATAACTGGCTTGAGTTCTCGATTTTCACAATCGGAACATTTCACCATAGGTTTTCGGCAAAAAGGACGATTCCATTCGTTTGCACAAGCAGGTGAATAGCCAGAACCTCCTTTCCTCCTTTCCCATCTGACGGGATAAACGTCTTCACGCCCGCGAAACAAAGACCGAAAAAGGGCAATCTGGGTTTCTATTGGAGAGTCATTAGTCACTTGATTTGCTGGGGTATATGGCGTGTGTGGCTCTGATATCCTTGGTTTGGGTGGTACACGATCTTCAGGATACAAACCGAGTAGCTTCTTTAGCCGTTCATTTTCCTCCCTTAACGACTTGCATTCTTCTAATGCTTTTTGGAGTTGGTCTTTGAGATCCTCGGGATCAAACATAGCCGTCTGCATCATTCTTCAGAAGTTTCGCCGCGCTTCGTCTTCCTCCGGATTCAGCCAATCTTTCCGAAATTGGCTTGAGGAAGGCACCGATGGACACAATAACTTCCGTGAGATCCTTCGGTGCTTCAGATAGCCGGTTTCGGCGCACGAAACCACGCCATTGGGTAGCTATTATAGCATCCTCGGCAAAGGCATCCGTCAGAGCGAGCGGTTCAGCCGGAATTTTTGTCCCTCTTGTGGAAAAGGTCTTCGTGATGGCTTCTGCTAAAATAGTACCATTGAAGTCAAACTGACGGGACATGAGCCAGATATCAAAAAAATCTTTCATGCGGCTATTCAGAATTCCAAGCTTTACCATCGCTTCGAACTTCTCAGCAATAGTACTTTCCCTACTGTAACCACGAAGTTGTGGGGTGGGCAAATCGAGGATTGTTGGATAATTCATTGACTCAGGGGAAGGAACTATTATGTCGCCAAAACCAATATCAAGTTGAATAACGAATCGTGCGGTATCCAGGGATCCCCGAAATCGGATACGAATGCCCTCGTAATCCGCATCCTCGGCGATACGCTCCGCGTCTACTTCAGTCACATCGAAAACAATACCATCAGGCTCAACCTCCTGTTGGCATATTTCCCTTGTTACCTTAATGAGGGTTTCTACACTATTTTCTATTCTGCCGAGGAAGTCGATATCCATGGTAGGTCGTGTAAGTGGGGCTTCCCATACAGTAAGCATTAAAGCACCCTTGAGAATGAAATGATCAACATAGGAAGACTTGGATAGACGGTAAAGAAAGCGCTCCATTGCGAAGTATTGAAGCAGTTCGCTAAAAGGTCGATCTGTTTCCCGTGCCTTGGTGAGAAGACGCTGGCGTATAGACGCACCGATATTTTTGTATTGGCGTTTTGTCACAGCAATGCCTCAAGATAAGGGCGCATGATTTTTTCAACTCGACACGCTTTTGAAAACTTCACCAAATCATCGATTCTAAAGCGTTTCCGTTCCCGGTAAAGCTTAAGTGCTTCGATGGCTATATCGAGGCCGATTTTATTCCTATACTTAAAACAGTCAGCAATTGTTTTTTCCGGACTATAGATACGGACTGGTACACTATCTATTTTATGTTTCTCAATGCCAACAGTGAAGGATTCCCCGGAGAACCAAAAGACTCTAAGAGGTGGATGATTCAGCCTCGGAGTTTCTGTTCCTCGATCTAGAGCCACATAGACCTCATGGGGGACCTGAGTCGTGATCTCATGGTATGCCAGAGCAGAGATAAGACAAATTACACCGTTCGGTATTTTCAAGGAGACTGATACGAGGTCCGGATTACCGAGTGGAGGCAGGTCCGCAAGACGGTACAGCCCTCGGGTTAGTTGCTCCAGAATGCCTGACCGGTGCATTTTGTAGAGCGTCCTGGGATGAATACCGGCGCTGAGGGCCTCTCCTGTTTTCAGCATGCCCCCCCGATTACGGAAGACCTTTTTTGCTTTCTCGAAAGTGTTTTGATCTGACTTTCTCAATCAATTCCTCTTAGGATAAAAATACCAGCATATATTTACTATCTGCTGGTAAGTTTATCCCATAAAATACCTTTTTGTCAAGAATGTTTCACGTCGTGCCATTCCAACTATAATCCATAAAGAAACGAACAAAAAAGCGAGTTGGCTGTAGCCACTGCCAATTCGCCCTCGACACTTATGTCAAATAGCCTACTCTTAAGCCATTGAAATCATTAGATGTCTTACTAGCTCCTTATGCTGATGGGCGATCTTTAGACGGTGGGAAGTTGTGGAGGGGGTGAGGTTGCTGAAATCCGCAGACGATATTTTAAAACGTGTCCGAGTCAACATTTGACTTGCCGGATAGTGTCAAGATGGACCAAATTGCAACTTACTATCAACTTACATCAAAAGTTGATGATTTCCAGTATCTACATTTATTGATATTGGTTTAGATAATCTATCGCCTTTTGCAAAAGGATTTTATCATCTTTAAAGTTCCCTAATCCGACATGACAATCGTGACATAACAACCCGCGTATCTTATCTGTTTTGTGGTCATGGTCTACATACAATCTTTCATGTCTCTTATTTTCATGGTGTTTTCCGCAAATTAAGCACTGGTGGTTTTGCTTTAATAACATTTCTTTATAATCTTTTTGTGTGATACCAAATGTACGTAATCCTTGTTGTTCCTCCCATACCTTCTTTCTATGGCATTGTTTACAAATACAACCTCCTCCTTTAAAAGGATAAACTTCTGTTGAATTTCTATCAAATGATTTTTTGCATCTATAGCACGTCAGAGTTGTTTTAAGGCGCGCACCCGCTGCTCTTATTGGAATTTTGAATTTTCTGAGAATACGACTTGTTGTCGCTATAGAAATTCCATATATACTCGCGATTTCCCTGAAGGTTTTTCCCTCTTGATATAATCTCCCAATCGAATCAATATCGTATTCTCTTTTTGACATTAGGACACTCCGTATTAACCATGACAGTTGTACTAAAATATACACCATTTTTAGAAAACTGGGAAGTTAAGGCTAAGGAAAGGAAAAAAATCAGCAAACAAAAAAGGCCCATACTCACGTACGGGCCTCGTTGTTTGCTGGCTCCCCAGACTGCTATCCCAAAGCGTGCTTTTGTGGGATGGAATGAGGATAAAGTTAGAACGAATCGCTAAGGGGCACACAAGAATGATACTGGAGGACAAACTCCCACGCAACCTGTTGATTAGCTCCCCCTATGGCGGTTATTTGCATCACCTGCCCTAATTGGATATACATTAAAAGCCTCTCCAATAGAAGATAAAAGCATCTCCGTCTTAAATTTTTTGACTATCCAAATCGGTTCTGATAAAGTTCTGAAGAGATGGATTATCTATTCAATTCCTATAGCCTGAGTCGTAAATAAAATGCCCGTCATCTACGGTTTTCTCGAAAGAATAACCTATCGCAACGAAGGGAATTACTTTGTGGTTGCCAAACTTCAGGAGAAGGGAAAAAGGGAGTTGACCACCATTGTCGGAAACCTGACCGCCATCAATCCAGGCGAGTCGTTAAAGCTGACAGGAAGATGGGTTCACAACAAGAAATTTGGGGAACAGTTTCAGGTTGAGAGCTTTGAGGTTACTGTTCCCGCCACAGTCCACGGTATCAGGAAATACCTGGGTTCGGGTTTAATCAAAGGCATTGGCCCAATCATGGCAGAGAGGATTGTCAAGAAATTTGCTCTGGACACCCTGGAAGTTATGGAGGGAACACCAGAGAGGCTTTCAGAAGTAGACGGGATCGGCCCAAAAAGGATCGAGATGATCACAAGGGCTTGGGAGGAGCAGAAAGAGATCAAGGAGATTATGATCTTTTTACAGGGGCATGGAGTGAGTGCTGGTTATTCAGCAAGGATTTACAAACAATACCGAGACCGTTCTATCGAAGTGGTGAAGGAAAACCCCTACCGCCTCGCTCAGGATATCCACGGGATTGGATTTATCACAGCAGATAAGATTGCCCAAAACATAGGGATTGCCCAAAATTCCCTCATCAGGGCAAAAGCAGGAGTCATCTATGTGTTGAATGAATTAACCCAGGAGGGACACGTTTATTACCCCGAGGCAGATTTGGTTCGTAAAGCGAAAGAGATACTGAAGGTTGAGCATGAGATCATTACCAAAGCCATTACCGAGCTTTCCAGAGAGAAAGAAATTTTCATAGAAGATATCAATGATGGGCAGATTCACAAGGCAGTCTATCTTGCCCCGTTCTACGTGGCAGAGACAGGGATTGCTCAAAGGTTAAGAAGGTTGAAAGAGTCTCCTTCAAACATTCGAGCGATTAACCCTGAGAAGGCAATAGAATGGGTTCAACAGAAGTTGAATATCGAACTGGCTGAAAAACAGAAAGAGGCAGTTTTACTGGTAGCAAATTCAAAGGTTCTGATTATTACGGGTGGCCCAGGGACTGGCAAGACGACCATCATCACAGCCATATTAAAAATATTCCAGCAGTTGAAATTGAGAATCTTTCTTGCTGCTCCGACTGGTAGAGCAGCCAAAAGGATGAGTGAAGCGACAGGTTGGGAGTCCAAGACCATCCACCGACTGCTTGAATTCTCTCCTCAAAAAGGGGGCTTTAAGAAAGACCAGGACGATCCTCTGGAGGCAGACGTTGTTGTCATAGATGAAGCCTCAATGGTGGACACTCTCTTGATGTATCATCTACTCAAGGCCATCCCACCGCAGGCTCATTTGATATTGGTCGGGGATGTAGACCAGCTTCCTTCAGTCGGCCCAGGCAATGTCCTGAAGGATATTATAGATTCTGGCATCTTTACAGTAGTCAGGCTAACGGAAATCTTTCGTCAGGCTCAAGAGAGCATGATCATCGTAAATGCTCACAAGGTAAATCAAGGGGAGTTCCCCATCTTGAAAGAAATAGAAAGGAAAGAAGCTACAGATTTCTACTTTATCCAGGAGGAAGAGCCCGAACAGACCCTAAACCAAATCCTTACGCTCTGTAGCGAGAGGATACCTAAGCATTTTGGATTTCATTCCATCCGAGATATTCAGGTTCTGACACCCATGCATAAGGGGGTTATCGGAGCAATTAACCTAAATATCGAGCTACAGAAGAAACTTAATCCCGACCAGCAAAGCATCACCCACGGGAGCAGAACTTTCAAATTGCACGATAAGGTCATGCAGATCGTAAACAATTACGATAAAGAGGTCTTCAATGGAGACATTGGATGGGTATCGAGGATTGACCAGGAAGATAGGGAACTCACGGTAGACTTTGACGGGAGACTAATCCCTTACGATTACTCTATTTTGGATGAGGTTGTCCTGGCCTATGCCATCTCAGTTCATAAATCCCAAGGGAGCGAATATCCAGTCGTAATCCTCCCTGTTACTACCCAGCATTATATGCTTCTTCAAAGAAATCTGATCTATACAGGCATTACCAGGGCTAAAAAATTAGTGGTGCTGATCGGAACTAAAAAAGCCCTTGCTATTGCTATTAAAAACAATAAACCCCAATTGAGATTTACCCGTCTCTCTGGTAGACTGGTAGCTCAATGACAGAACTCAAAAACGAATTCTCATGGTCAAAAACCAGAGACGAGGTTTTTAAAACCTGCCTCCGTCAATACTGGTTTGCCTATTACGGCTACTGGAACGGCTGGCTTGAAAGTGCTCCAGAAAGAACCCGTCAGATTTATATTTTAAAGAACCTTAAAAACCGATATGTCTGGGCAGGAGAGAAAGTCCACGAATGCATCCAGAGAAGCCTCAACAATATCAGAAGGGGTATCAAGGTTCTTTCCATAGATGAAATTGTCTCCATTACTCTCGACCAGATGAGAGCAGAATTTCGTTCCTCAAGGTTAAAGAACTACTTGAAGAATCCCAAAACCTGTGCACTCTTTGAGCATGAGTATGAAATAGAACTAACCGATGAACAATGGAAAGAAACCGCTAACAATGTGGAGACCTGCCTCAAAAACTTCTATGCCTCAGACATATATGACGGCTTAAAATCCCACCCCAAAGATGAATGGCTCGAGGTGGAGGAGTTCTCATCTTTCCACCTGGATAATACCAGGATCAACTTAGCCATTGACTGTGCCATAAAGGAAGGAGATGAGGTTTACCTCTATGACTGGAAGACAGGGGAGAGTCTCTCCGAAGACCTCTCCGTTCAACTTGCTTGTTATGCCCTTTATGCTATGGAGAAATGGCAAGTCCATCCCGAATCGCTCAGGATCATCGAGTATAACCTCTCTTTTGACAAGTCCAACTGGTTCTCAATAACCCACGGGGAGGTTGATAATATCAAAGGATACATCGGGGGGAGCATCAAGGATATGCAGTCTCTTTTGGTAGATGTAGGAAACAATATCCCCTTGGAGGAGGAGAGGTTTGGCAAGGTGGAGGATGAACGGGTAAGCCTCAGATGCAATTTCAAGAGGGTCTGTAAACCTACATTGGAAACAGGCAGTTGACAAAAAAGATGGAGATACTTGAAAGATAGCTTGGAAAATTCCATTCCAGTGGAGAAAGGAGGGAGAGGGGATGCCCAGTTACGAATACCGATGTCCGAAATGTAAAAAGAAATTTACTGCAATTCTCAGCATTGGAGAGCACGATGCTGGGAAGGTGAAGTGCCCGAAATGTGGTGGAAAAAAACTTGAACAACTCATCACCGCTTTTCAGGTAAAAACTTCGAGGAAGAGTTAGTAAGATTAGAAAATAAATTTCAAATACCCAAGTTCAAATGCCGAGGAGGTCAAAGATGTCTTCAAGAAAGGTCTTGATTCTTTATTACAGTGGAAGTGGGAACACAAAGAAGATTGCAAAGGCGATAGCCAAAGCCATGAAGTCAAGTGCCATAAGTGTCACAGTAGAAGACACTGGGAAATTTGATATTTCTTCTCTCCCGAATTATGACAGCATCGTCCTTGGTTCACCCACCTATTTTTCAAATGTGGCATGGCAGGTAAAAAAGGTGATTGATGAATCTATCGTTCATTATGGTGGCGATAAATTAAAGGGAAAAGTGGCGGGTATCTTCACGTCCGCTGGAACAAGCAGAGATGGAAATGGGAAGATGAATACGGGTCAAACATACGTTTCGTCTCTTTGTTTATCAATTCGCTAAGGGAGGATGTTAAAAAGTTTAAGGTCGAAATAATTGCCGAGGAGCTTAGCGAAGACGTACTTGCCCGATACAACGTTTCTAAATCATCATCATCCGGTTACCGAATTGCGAGAGAATGTCAGATTGAACATATTTTTTGCGATCCCAACCTAAGAGAAAGGGAAGATCTTAGTGTTTCCGCACCACCATACACATCTCAGCAAAACCGAAAGAGTGATTCCCAAAAAAGAGAGTACTTTTGGCTTAATAAAATAATTCATTTAAAAGAGAAGCCAGTCCTCTTCATATGTGGTAGAAATCACGTTGAGAATTTTAGCCACCTGCTCGAAGGAAATGGATTTAGGGTTACTGTCCTAAGCAAATATTCGTCATGGCCTTAGTCAGTACATCCTCTGTTTTAGGGTAGGTAAGTGCAACGCCCGTTTTCCACCCTTTCAACTAGTAATTATCGATTTCCAGTCCACGGGAACGCACACATTTGTAGGTGAAACTTTAAAGCTAACCTTTTGATCGGCGAGATTTTTGGGAGATCGAGGATGTCTTCCTGTAATCGAGTTTTCTACATCAACCCACCAAATAGAAGAGTTCAACCCAAAATATGTAAATCATAATTTTCAGAGCTTACCGAATTTCTCACAATTTCAATCCTAAAAAACTCGCAGCCTTTGCTCCCGCAAGCACGCCAGATGCTACACAGGGCATAATTCCACCTGCTATTGTCCCCGCACCGACCAAGAACAGCCCTTCGATGCCCGCAGTTAAACTGCTGAATCGACCCGGTCCAACTTGATCGGGGGTTTGTTCAGGTCCTAAACATCCACCCTCTACCGCATTCACCCAATACTCATTGGTAAGAGGTGTAGCGTATTCAACGTAATCCAGATGTCCAGACAGATTGGGAATATATCGTTCTGCAGCCTTCACGAGACCCTCTCCAATGCGCTCCTTCAAGGCCTCGTACTCATCACCCCGCTTCAAAGAAGTAGAATCGGACCATTTCTCAAAACCGTGGTATTCGACAAGGGTGACGATTTGGACGGTATGATGATTCGGGGGCGCATGTCCACTGCCCGGATCCTTCACAGATGGGCTTGTCATTAAGTAATTCATTATTTTCTCTTGGAGCATCGAACTACGTAGCCCTTCATAGATTCTGTTTATATCAAACTGCTCATAGTGATGGATGTTCGCACTGCTGATCCCCAGTGTGGGGAGATTAAGATCAGTGCCGATGAAAGCATAGAAGGCCCCTATTGATGGCCGCAAGAGCCGCACCTTTTTCTGGATTTTGGCGGGCACAAGCCGTGGGTCAATCAATTTCCCCAAGGTGATAACCGGATCGGCATCGCTTATCACAACCCGCGCCGTGTGTTGCTCACCGGCTTCTGTCTCAACCTCGAATTCATTGCCTCGTTTCTCTATCCTCACGACCCTCGAACGGGTTTTCATTTCAGCACCATTACTTTGCAGAG